>CAJCIQ010000231.1 GCA_903970475.1 Beijerinckiaceae bacterium | reverse complement strand
TGTCTGCAATTTTGGGCATATCAATATCCTGGCTCCACTCTGGAATTGGCGCACCCCAGGAAAGTACTTCCTGATTTACGCTGGCCCTCGGACGAACCCAGCCACCATCTAACCACAGAATATCGATGCTGCCATAATTGTTCATCAGCTCGTTAATCTGGTTTTGGGTATAACTTTTAAACATATTCCACCGCCACGGATTTTTTCGGATATCGTAATTGTTGTTTCTATTCGCGGTGGCGTATTTGTCCCACCAATAATATTGCGAATGCCAATCGGGTTTCGAAAAATAAGCACCGATCATAAAATTCTCTTTTCTGAAAGCATCGAATACATATTTGGCCACATCTTTTCGCGCATTGGTCGAAAATGGACCTTTTGCAATACTAAAATCCGACTGTTTGGTATCGAACATGGCAAAACCATCGTGGTGCTTGGTGGTAAACACCACATACTTCATGCCCGCGTTTTTGGCCGCTTTGGCCCATTTGTCGGGATCAAAGTGGGTAGGGTTGAAGGTTGTTTGCAGGTGTTCGTATGCCGTCTTATAAGTAAAGTAGTTGGAGGCGTAAGGTCCTTTGCGTTGGGTCCAGCCCTCGTCCTCCGGGCAAATGCTCCAGCTTTCCACAATACCCCATTGACTGTAGGTACCCCAGTGCATCAGGAGGCCAAATTTCTGGTCCTTCCACCAGTCAATTTTTCGCTGTACGGCTGTGTCAGTTGGTGGGATATAAGCACCTTCTCCATCCTGGGCATAAGCACCAAGGGAGCAGGCCATCAGCAAAGATCCAAGTGTCAGTGATCTTAAGTTCATCTTCCGTTCGTTAAAAAATAATGGTCCCTGTGGGGTGGCTTCCTTAAGGTAGCCCACGCAGGGACCGGAAAAAAGAAGCTGCATCGAAAGATGCAGCTTCTGAAGATTATTGAAAAATTTGCGGCGCGTAGTGGACATTCCAGAGCTTAAGCAGTTTTTCCTGCTGAGTCTTTGCTCTAGTGAGGAAGTCCGCATAATTTTTCTGCTCTTTTGGTGTCCATAATACTTCGGACAAAGCCAAGGCCCTGGGATAAACCATGTATTCACAGTAATCGGTGGTGGCGATGTATTCAGTCCAAACGTTACCCTGGGCGCCAATGACATAGCCTTTCTGGTCTTCGGTCAGTTTAGCCGATTGGGGCTCGTAACTGTACACCGTGTCTACGGGCAGGAAACCACCAATGGCCAGTGGTTCCGTCTTAGGGTCGGCCTGATAATGGTCGAAGTACAACCATTTGCCTGGGGTCATGACGACATTATGCTGTTGTTGGGCAGCGGCAATACCCCCTTCTTCACCCCTCCAGCTCATGACGGTAGCATTGGGGGCCAGACCACCTTCCAGGATTTCATCCCAGCCGATGATGCTGCGTCCTTTACTGTTGAGGTATTTTTCGATACGTCCGATGAAATAGCTTTGCAATCCTTCTTCATCCTTCAGCCCCAGGTCATGTATCCTTTTCTGGCATTTGGGACAGGTTTTCCAGCGCGTTTTAGGCGCTTCGTCCCCACCGATATGGATGTACTTGGAAGGGAAGAGGTTCATCACTTCGTCTAATACATTTTCAACGAACGTAAATACAGAATCATTACCAGCGCAGTAAATGTCATCCATAACGCCCCATTTGGTGTCAACTTCGTACGGTCCTCCGGTACAGCCTAAGTAAGGGTAGGCAGCCAGGGCAGCCACGGAGTGACCAGGCATTTCAATTTCCGGAATAATGGTGATATGAAGGGCCGAAGCGTACTTGACGATGTCCCTGATTTCGTCCTGGGTGTAGAAACCGCCGTAAGGAGTTCCGTCTCCCTGATAAGGATTAAAGTCCTTGGCGATCATGGTTTCTTTACGCTGAGAACCAACCTGGGTCAGTAGGGGATAGCGTTTGATTTCAATGCGCCAGCCCTGGTCCTCTGTCAGGTGCCAGTGAAAGGTATTGTACTTGTAATGGGACATCAGGTCCAGGTACTTTTTGATAAAAGCAGGACCAAAGAAGTGACGACCAACGTCCAGGTGCAATCCCCTGTAGGCAAAACGGGGTTCGTCTTCAATATGCGCGCAAGGCACATTCAAGGCACCAAAGGATCCGGTAGCTCCGGAGGCCATAGCAGGACCACCCGTAGGTACGGGAAGCAACTGAATCAGGCTTTGCAGGGCATAAAATACGCCGGTTGCATTGTCCCCTTCAATCTTAACCGCTTTGGTGCTAATGTTTAGGTGATAGGCGCCCTCGTATTTACCCTTTATCTTACCGCTGGACAGCACAATGGCTCCTTTTGATCCCTTGGCAGCAAGGGGCAGTTTAAAGCCATAAAACTGCTGCAAATAGTCATTAAAATAAGCAGCATCGCTATCCAGCCCTTTGGAGTCAACCACCAGTTTGGTGGAGGGGGAAATGGTAAAGTCCCCCTGGAGCTCATTAACCGTCACTGGTTTGGGTACGATATTCACCCTGGATTGGGCAAATACGCCGGCCCCTTTGGCCAGCACTAACATCATCAAGAATCGCTTCATATCCATATTCAAGGTTTTGCAATGTCAACGGCGCCCGCGACAGGCGCCCAAACAAAAGGGGCGGGCCGCCCGTATCCAAGGCGGGTCGCCTGCTATTTCAGCACCGGCAGTATGATACTGGACGGATGCGCACTATCGTGATAGATCCTGATCTGGGATTTTACAAAGTCATCGTCTCCAGCGTGGTAAATATCCACAAATTTTTGAGGATTCCTATCCACCAGTGGGAACCAGGTACTTTGGATCTGGATCATAATCCTATGCCCTGCTTTGAAGGTATGTGCTACATCAGGCAGGGTATATTTAACCGTTGTAATCTCTCCAGGAGTGAAGGCTACAGGGTCGGAAAAGCTTTTACGGAAACGTCCGCGCATAACCTCTCCGCGCACCAGCATTTGGTATCCGCCCATGGGGTAATCTTTCCCATTGCCTTTGTAAGAAAGGGGATAGGTGAAATCATCCGGGAACACGTCAATGACTTTGACGATATAGTCCGCATCTGTGGTGCTGATGCTGGTCCTTAAGTCCGCTACCACTGGGCCGCCCAGGGTGACGTCGTTCGTCAAAGGTTCGGTTTCAAACACCAGTACGTCCGGACGGCGGCTAGCAAAGCGCTGGTCATCCGTCATATATTCCCTGGTTCTGTGCATATGCACATCTTCGGTATAGGGAACCGGTTTGGTGGGGTCAGAGGTGTACTCGCTAAAGGAAGTCTCAGACTTGGGCGCATCATAAGAAAGTGCTCCGCCATCGTGGAGATAGATAGGCGTAGGGGTATAAGCGGGAGGCCAGGAAGGTAAGGCATGCCATTTATCTTCTCCGGTAAAAAACACGTTAGCCCTGGCCAGTGAATCTACACTCCCTTTGTTGTTGAGGTAGTACTGGAAGAAGGGAAACTCTATGTTTTTCTCATAATAGTCAGCCGTGTTGGAGCCGAAGCGGACATTACCCAAAAACCAACCATTGGCACTGGCCCATTCTCCATGGTACCAGGGGCCCATGACGAAACGGTTGTCTGTGGATTTGCTTTGGGTGGCTATGGCTTTGTACACGTTTTGTGCACCGAAGCAGTCTTCGGCATCAAACTGTCCGCCGACGACCATCATGGCTGGTTTAACGTTGGTCAGGTATTGGCGGTCGTTACGGGCCTTCCACCAGGCGTCGTAGTTGGGATGGCTATAGAGATCTTTCCAGAAGGCAACGCTATCTTTCAATACCCTTGCAAAATTGGGTAGTGCGCCCATTTTCAGGTAGGCATCGTAGTTATCATCCCCTTGGAAACTGAAGATGGGTTTAGACCAGTTGGTGGTGGGCTGGGGACGGGGCAATCCAAAGCTGGGATAAAAGGAAAATCCATCCATGACAAAGAAAGCGCCATTGTGATGGAAATCATCTCCCATGAACCAATCTGTAACCGGGGCCTGAGGGCTTACGGCTTTCAGGGCCGGATGGTTACTTAAAGCGGCCATGGTAGAGTAGAAGCCAGGATAAGAGATGCCGAACACGCCAACATTACCGTTGTTACCCGGTATGTTTTTCACCATCCAGTCAATGGCATCATACGTATCAGAAGCTTCATCTATATCTGTTTTGCCTTTTTTATTGGGGTTGAAAGGACGCACATCCTCGAATACGCCTTCACTCAGGAAGTGACCGCGCACATCCTGGGTAACCATGATGTATCCTTCGTGGAGGTATTGCATCACGTAGCTATACCAGTATTTCTTGAAGTTCGTAGGTCCATAAGGCGCGCAGGAATAAGGGGTGCGCGTCAGCAGGATGGGATGCCTACCGGTAGCGCTGTCTTTGGGCAAGTAGATGGAGGTAAAAAGGTGTACACCATCCCGCATCGGGATTTGTACCTCCATTTTGGTATAGTGCTCCATGACCCAGGTAGAGTCAGCGCTGCGATCGGGCATGTTCATGGGAGGGCCCTGGCTGAAAGCAGGCAGGGTGAAGCCTGCCAATAAAAGCATTGTTAGAAGAAGTCTCATGTGTGGTGATTAAGGCCTTAAAAATAAGGTAAACCACCAATGATCATAGTGTCTTGATAATTTTTTGTACAATCGGTTGATCTGGCCGGAAGCCCGGAGGACTGGGCGCCTGGAAGGTTGGCAGCGCTTACCACTCGAACTTGCGGATGATCTCCCATTTGGCACCCTCCAGTTGCAATAGGGCAAACCCGGTTGCCTGAAAACTGGCATCGTAAGAGAGCTGGTTGAAGTGTTCCCAGGCTGCCGGAAAATCGGCTTCCTGCAAATCCCTGTTGGCAACAGTCACGTGCGCATGAAAAGTGCGCACTTCCTGGCGTATGCCCAGGTCAGGGTGTTGGATCAGGTGCTCTTCCAGGGCTGTTTTCAACCTGGCCAGGGTCCCGGAGGACACTACATGGCTAAAGATCACCCCCGTCCCGAAATGGTCGAAATTATGGAGGGTAAGATCCAGGGAGGCCTCTGGAAATTGAAAAGCTTCCAGGGTTTCCACCAGATCCTCCTCCTGCCTGGCTTCCATCAGAAAGGAGGGGATCAAGGTGATATGTGCCGGAGATTTGAGTGCGGCTTTGCAACCGAAATGCTCGCGCATCCAGTGCTTATGGATCAGGATTGCTTCATTGATATCATCAGGACAGACGATGGCAATGTAATACAGTTGTTTAGACATTAGTTAGAGGGTCATTCGACTTTGGTGATCTTCAGCACGTTGGTAGGTAAGTGTTGGGCCACCGGGGTTGAACCCGTATTGACCACCACGTCTCCAGTGCTGACAAAACCCCTGCCTTTGAGGATATCCATCTGGTCATAGAAGATACCATCCAAGCTCTCCTCTTCATTGTAGTAAAAAGCCCGCACACCCCAACTCAAACTGAGTTGGTTAACCAGGGTTTGCTTCTTAGTGAAAATATAGAGAGGGGATTTGGGGCGGTAGCTGGATAACATCCATCCGGTATAACCGCTTTGGGTCATACCAATAATGGCATCAGCGCGAACATCGTGGGCCATTTTACAGGCATTATAACAAATGGCGTCGCTGAGGAAGGAAGGTGAATGGGGTTGGGGTTTGAGGTCCTCTTCCCTGTTGTAGCGGTATTCGGTACGCTCTACTTCAATGATGATTTTCTTCATCGTCTCCACCACCAGGGCAGGGTGCTGCCCCATGGCTGTTTCTCCGGAAAGCATAACGGCATCGGTTCCTTCCAGCACGGCATTGGCCACGTCAGTAATCTCACTGCGGTTGGGTTTTACCCTGTCCATCATGGATTCCATCATTTGGGTAGCCACGATAACGGGTTTGGCACGGTGAATACACTTACGGATGATGTCCCTTTGAGCCATGGGTACTTTTTCTACCGGCAGTTCCACACCCAGGTCTCCACGAGCCACCATGATTCCGTCAGATTCGATGATGATGTTGCGCAGGTCTTCCATGGCAGAAGGCATTTCTATCTTGGCCATGATTTTGATATCGCTGCCTCTTTCGTTGACCCGACGCCTGAGGTCAATCATGTCCTCTGCACGGCGAACAAAGGAAAGGGCCACCCAGTCCAGTTTCTGTTCAATGATAAATTCGAAGTCGGCAATGTCCTTTTCGGTCATGGCGGGCAATGAAATGGCTGTATCCGGCAGGTTCACGCCTTTTTTGGGAAGCAGCGTGCCACCGTAGCTGACCCTTACTTTAACGTCTCCATCAGATGTAATATCTTGTACGACCACTTCCAGTTTGCCGTCGTCAATGAGGATCTTTTCCCCTTTCTTCACATCATTGTGGAGGTTAGGGTAGGAGATGTAAAGGTTGTCTTTGGTGCCGACTACTTTTTGCCTGGATTGAAAGGTGAGGATGTCTCCTGGCTTAATGACCAGAGATCCGCCTTCTATGTCACCCACCCTTAATTTGGGACCTTGGAGGTCACCCAGGATAGCGATATTATAAGGTTGTGTTTTATTGATTTTGCGGATGTATTCGATGATTCTGGCTTTGTCGGCCTGTTCTCCATGGGAAAAATTCAAACGGAATACATTTACCCCTGCCTTAACAAGTTCCAGCAGTTTTTCATACGTATCACTGGCTGGGCCTACAGTTGCTACAATCTTAGTCCTGTGAAAAGTATGCTCAATTCCTGCTTTCTGGTCCATATTCTCATGCAGGTATTTCGACACGTTCTTTGACATACTATTTTTTTGATGAGTTGGTGATAGTTATATAAAGCAAAAGCCGGATGACTCCGGCAATGGGGCTTAACTGGCCAGTATTTTCAGGATCTTAAGCCATTCCTTATCGATCTTCTGCTTCGCTTTTACGGCCGAGTCCAGGGGTGTATAGTGCAGCTTGTTGTTGACGATACCGACCATCACATTGTGACGCCCTTCCTGCAAGGATTCCACGGCGGCATAACCCAGACGGCTGGCTACCAAACGGTCCATACAGGAGGGAGAGCCGCCCCTTTGGATATGACCCAGGATACATACACGGGTGTCCATATCCGGAAGTCGGGTGCGCACCACTTTGGCGACTTCTTCGGCGCCACCGAATTCATCTCCTTCGGCGACAACAATAATGTTTACCAGTTTTTTGCGACGCTGTTTATCCTCCAGGGATACAATCAGGTCTTCAATATTGGTTTTGGCTTCAGGAATCAGTACATTTTCTGCACCTGTGGCAATACCACTGTGAAGGGCAATATAACCGGAATCCCTACCCATCACTTCAATGATGAACAGGCGGTCATGGGCATCAGCGGTATCCCTGATTTTATCTATGGCTTCCACCGCCGTGTTCACGGCTGTATCAAATCCTATGGTAAAATCGGTGCCTGCCATATCCTTATCTATGGTACCAGGCAGACCTATGCAGGGTATGTCGTATTCAGTGGAAAATTTCTGAGCTCCACGGAAGGATCCATCCCCTCCGATGACCACTAGTCCTTCGATGCCGTGTTTGCGAAGGTTCTCATACGCTTTTTTCCGGCCCTCTGGTTCGTAAAATTCTTTGCAGCGGGCGGATTTCAGGATGGTACCTCCGCGCTGGATGATATTGGCTACGCTGCGGGAGTGCATGGGTACGATGTCATCGTCGATCATACCCATATAGCCTCTCATAATCCCAAACACTTCCAGGTTATAGTACAGTCCTGTGCGCACGACTGCACGTATGGCAGCATTCATTCCTGGTGAATCCCCTCCTGAGGTTAATACGCCGATCTTTGATACTTGTTTTTGCATTTTCCTTAGAAAATCTTTAAAAATTTTTGCCTTTTAGGCGTCCAAAAATAAGGATTTGCCTTTAATCAAAAATTTATAAAATACTGGAATATGATTTTGAACTTTGCGTATGTAATTTATTAATATGAACTTACGCACCTATATTATCCTTTCGTGTATGGCCCTATCTGTTGGTGCAGCAGCACAAATCCAATATCCGGCTACTCCCCAAAAACCGGTAACGGACGATTATTTTGGTACAAAGGTAACTGATCCTTATCGATGGCTGGAAGACGATAATAGCCCCGAAACCAAAGCCTGGATTGTATCGGAAAACAAAGTGACCCAGGATTATTTGTCCACAATCCCCTTTAGGGAAAAAGTGCGCGAACGCTTGTCAGCCTTGTTCAATTATCCTCGGTATAGCTCCCCTTTCAAAAAGAATGGCTGGTATTATTTTTATAAGAATAACGGGCTTCAGAACCAATCTGTCCTTTACCGGCAAAAAGGGTTGGACGGTAATCCAGCGGTGTTTCTGGACCCCAATCAACTCTCTTCAGACGGAACAGTGGCTTTAGGAAGCCTGGTGCTATCCAGGTATGGAAAATATGCAGCCTATACCTTATCCACCTCTGGCAGTGACTGGGAAGAGGCTTACGTCAAGGACGTAAACACCGGTGAGGTATTATCAGATCACCTCCAATGGTTGAAGTTTTCCAGCATTGCCTGGGTGGGAGACTCAGGGTTTTACTACAGCCGCTATCCTACGCCCAACGACAGCTCCAAGATGGTAAAGCAGAATGAAAACCATCAGGTCTTTTTCCACCGGATCGGTACCCCACAATCAGCCGATCCATTAATATATGAAGATGCGGCACATCCCTTACGCAGTGTAGCTGCTCAGGTAACCGAAGACAACCGTTTCCTGATATTGTACATTTCCGAAGGCACCAGCGGGGAGGAGCTGAAGATTAAGGACTTGACCGCGGGTGATCCGGATTTTACCCTCCTTATTCCTGGCTTCGCTTCGGATGCATCCGTGGTGGATAATGATGGGAGCCGGCTGCTGGTATTGACCAACCAGGGCACACCCAACTATAAACTTGTACGCATTGATCCCCGTAAGCCCGATTCGGCCCATTGGGTAACGGTGATTCCGGAAAGGCCTGAGATCCTGCAATCTGTGAGCACAGGAGGTGGTTTTCTGTTTGCTTGCTATCTCAAAGACGCGTCCTCCCGTAACTATCAATACAATTATCAAGGACAGTTGGTAAGGGAAATCCACCTACCTGCCATTGGTACCTCCTCAGATCTGGGCGGGGAGCGGACAGATTCTGATTTTTTCTATACGTTCACTTCTTTTACCTATCCCTCCGTAGTATACCGCTACGATGTTCATACAGGGGTTTCCACCTTGTTTCATAAGCCCGAAGTCAGCTTCGATCCGGAGCAATTTGAAACCAAACAAGTCTTCTTTACCTCAAAGGATGGCACTAAGGTGCCCATGTTCCTGACGTATAAAAAGGGATTGATCCTCAACGGACAAAATCCCGTGCTGCTCTATGGTTATGGCGGGTTTAACATTCCCATTACCCCTTCTTTCGTTACCACCAGCATTGTTTTTATGGAACAAGGGGGCATTTATGCTTCCGTTAATCTGAGGGGAGGAAATGAATATGGAGAATCCTGGCATAAAGCAGGTATGCTGCATAACAAACAAAATGTATTCGACGACATGATCGGCGCAGCCGAATACCTGATCGCTGAAAAATATACCAACCCAGCAAAGCTTGCCCTGCGTGGGGGATCCAACGGAGGATTGCTGGTGGGCGCTTGTATGACCCAACGGCCTGACCTGTTCAAGGTGGTCATACCAGAAGTGGGGGTCATGGATATGCTACGCTTCCAGAAGTTCACGATAGGCTGGGCCTGGGTGGTGGAATATGGCAGCAGCGACCATAAGGAAGATTTTGACTACCTCTATCACTATTCACCCTACCATAACCTGAAACCAGGTGTTTCCTATCCAGCCACCCTGGTAATGACAGCCGACCATGACGATAGGGTAGTACCTGCTCACTCTTTCAAATTTGCTGCCCGTCTACAGCAATACAACACCGGCACCAATCCCGTATTGATCCGTGTGGAAAGCAAGGCTGGGCATGGGGGAGGGAAACCCATTTCCAAGTACATAGAAGAGGCGACCGATGTTTGGAGCTTCGTGATGTTCAACCTTGGGATGAATTACAAGGCATTATGAATGTAGACCCCCGCGCTGCCGCGCCCGTTCTTATTACCGGCGCCAATGGCTTGTTGGGCCAATTCCTGGTCAAAGCCCTCCTGGAGCGAGGCATCAACGTCCTGGCTACAGGCAAAGGAGACAACCGCCTGCCTTTTGAAGGGCCTTTGTTTCAATGGGCTACGCTGGATTTTACCGATGCCCCGGCCGTGCAGCAATTGATGCGGGAGGCCCGGCCATATGTGGCTGTACATAGCGGAGCCTTGACCCAGGTTGATCCCTGCGAGTTGAATCCTGCGGCTTGCAGGCAAACCAACGTGGAAGGTACCCGGAATGTAATGGAGGCCGCTCGGGCCCACGATGCGCAGTTTATATTTTTATCCACCGACTTTGTCTTTGATGGCTTATCCGGGCCTTATCAGGAGGAAGATGACCCTGCACCCATCAGTGAATATGGAATGAGTAAATGGGTGGCCGAACAAATGATACAGGATTGCCCTGACTTACGCTGGTCCATTATCCGAACCATATTGGTGTATGGGACCCCGCTGGTAGGGACCCGCAGTAATATCATTTCCTGGGTACGGGCAAACCTGGAAACAGGCAAACCTATTCAAGTCGTTTCCGATCAATGGAGGACTCCTACCTATGTAGGGGATTTGGCGGACGCTGTTGTACGGGTGATGGAAAGATCAGCCGAGGGCATCTATCATATTTCCGGAAAGGATTTTATGTCACCTTATGACATGGCCTTGCGCACGGCCAAGTTGCTGGATCTGGATACTTCCCTCATCAGCAAAGTAGACGCTTCCACCTTTGTACAGCCTGGTAAAAGACCCGCCCGCACAGGCTTTATCATAGACAAGGCCAGACGTGAGCTCGGTTATGAGCCCATCACTTTTGAGGAAGGGATTCGACGCACCCTAAGCCTTCACCGGTAGGTATACCTCAGCCATCATGCAACGGGCACTTCCCCCACCGTAGGTTTCAATGGTGGTCAGCTCCGGATGTATAATGGGGTTATAGGATTCCAGGGTTTCGATCTGATCGGGCTTTAAGGACTTATAGGCTTGGTCCGACATGACCAGGACCTTCCCGCCCTCCAGGGTTTGCACCTGCAACATATTGCCCGCAAAATGGTTCATTTGGCTTAAGGTAATGGGAATTAGCGCCTTTCCGGAGTCTTTGATGGTTCTGACCACCATATCTCTTTCGTCCAGATGGGGAATGGATTCCAGACAGATCACCACATAGGTGTCGGCTACACACATCATCACATTGGTATGATAAATGGGCAGTTCCTTTGCATCTACGGCACTAAATAAAATGGGTTGGTATTGGAGCCTGCTGCACCAATCCTCCAGCACGGCGGCATCCGTACGGGGAGATAAACAAGCATAGGCCAGGCGCATGTCCCTGTCCAATACCATGCTACCGGTCCCTTCCAGGTATTCACCTTTAGCCTCCCATCCGGTCAGGTCCAGGGTTTTGCGCACTTCGAAACGTTGTTTGATTTCCTGGATGACGCTTTCTTTTCGCTCCAAACGGCGGTTGGGGGCAAACATAGGGTAAAGCACCAGGGTACCGTCATGGTGGAAGCTAACCCAGTTATTGGGGAAAATGGAATCAGGGGTAAAAGGCTCAGGCGTATCGGCTACTTCGATGACGTCCACACCCTGGGCCCGAAGGGCAGCCACGAAATCGTCGAACTCCCGGGCGGCGCTGGCCTGGACCGGGTCAGCCACAGATGCAACAAAAGCATCCACAGGAGTAGTAGCGTCAGTCGCCCCGGCGGCAACAGCCTCGACATGCCCAGCCTGCGAGGACGACCCGGAGGCCGTCCCCGGATTGACCTGAAACGCATTATTAACCGCGGTCTCTTCATTGAAAGTAAACCGTACGGGTCGGATCATCAGTATATGTGCAGTGTTTTGCATAAAGGTTATTTAACATCTTCCCTTAACAAGGGTAAGCTCATACAATGGAAGCCTCCCCTGGCCCTGGATAATTCGGCGGAAGGCATCAGGATTAAGGTATCGTGCATGTCTTCGACTTTCAGCTCTCCGGATTCCAGCTGTTGAATCAATTCTTTGGCGTGGATCGTCTGAAAGCCATGGGAAGTAAAGGCTTCCACCGTCTTGTCGTTGCGGTCATAACCCAATACAACCCCTTCTTTGAGCGCCAGCAGGTTGCAGGAATCTGTCCATTGTTCCCTTACATCAAAGGGGAACTCATTGTTCCCGGAATACAGGAAAACAACTTCCTCTGCGCTGTGCAGGTCATTTTTACTGATGTCAACCAACAGGTCCTCCAGGTTATTGAATTGGACCGGGTTCTCAATGTCGTCCTTACGGAACTGCATGACGCGCAACTGGTCTTCCTTCTTATGTCCTTCCATGATGCGCTGTACGGGATCCGAATCTTCGTTGGTGATGGCTTTTTTGGAAAAATTACCCAGCATCACCCAAACATTCCTTTTCACCTGGGTAAAGATGGTATCAATATGCATATAGTCCCGCTTCTTAGGGATACGCACAATGCTTACTTTAGAGACAATACCCTTATTGAACAGAAGGTTGGTGATCTGGTAAGCGGCTTCCATCGATGTACGTTCACTAACGCCCACCAGCACATGCTCAGGGGTGACCACCATGATGTCTCCCCCTTCCAGGGTTACTTTTTTATCATCTCCGTCTTTGGGAAGCAGAAAATGCTGGAAGGTTTCAGAGAGCTCCAGCACGTGATTTTGGAAGGATTGAAATAATGGATGATGGAAGAAAATATACTTAGCCAGCAAGGCTTCCCTGGTCCTGGCTTTTTTAGCGGGCTTGTTCAGCAGCAGGTATTTTCCAATGACGATACCAATATCCCGGGTAAAGATAAAGTTGGGAATGGGAGGGAAAAGCATATTCTTTTCATCGAGGCTACCCGTGATAAATACTTTGGCCAACTGAACGGCAGACAGCTCCTGAAGGGTTTGTTGGGTTTCAAAAGAACAACCTTCAATGGCGCATACCGAAGCGACCAGCTTAACCCTGATTTCCCGATCGGCCAGGATCTCTCCCAGCAACCATTGGAGTTCTATGACCTTTTCGGATTTGAAAAAAGCTTCATTTCCCGGTTTATAAAAGTCCCTGCCCGCATCAGGCGCGTCAACGCTGGAGAGTTTTCCTTTGATCAGGTCCGGATCCAGGAAGTACAGTAAAATTTTGGTATAGTAATCGTATTCTTTTTTCCGGATGGTATCCAGATGAACGATGTCTTCGAAGAGCCAATCCTGGGCTTTGGATGGTACAACTTTGCCCAAGCCACTGTCCGGACTGTGAACCAATAATCGTTTTAATGTACCAATTTCTGATGTGACTTTGAATGAAGCCTGTTGATTTTTTGACATAAATGGAGCATTATGCTGACAATAGCGAAGCGAACCTCTTATAATGACGGAATGGAACCCTAATCGGGGATATAGCTGTTGGCAGGCAATATGAGTTGCGCTACAGAACAGGTCAGGGCGATATGAGATTGCGGAAGCCGCATGTAAATGATATGCCCCAAAGCTAGGGGTTTTTATTCACCTTCTGAAAAACGCCCTCTAGATTTTGGGTATCAGCCACTTATATTAAAATGACGGCGCGCCGGAGGCCTTGAAAACGAAGTTATTAGGTAAATTAAACTACCTTCAGGGTTAGAACTGCCATGAAACGAGAACCTGACGTGATCACTGAAAATGGGAATCAAGGACTAATCAGTGATGTACACCAACTTGTTGCCTCATATCCCCGGGTGCCCCTGACAGTGGACTGCGTGGTGTTTGGATTTGATGATAATGAACTCAAGGTGCTGCTCATTGAAAGCGACATATCCATTTTTGAAGGAAAGTGGACCTTGCTGGGAGACTTCGTGCGGGATAATGAAAACCTTGATGACGCAGCCCATAGAATATTCCGGGAAAGGACAGGTATGTCTGATATTTATCTGGAACAAGTCAGGGCATTCAGTAATCCCGGCAGGCATCCGGGAGGACGGGTCATAACCATTGCTTATTGCTCCCTGGTAAACATCCATCATCATACGCTGCAAAAGCTGGATAATTCCCTGCACTGGCATGGTGTGCATGACATTAGTGATATGGCTTTCGACCACTACGACATTGTGCAGACCTGTTATGTGTGGCTGCAAAAACGTATACAGGAGCATCCGCTGGGTCTCAATCTTCTCCCTGATAAATTTTCTTTAAGGGAATTGCAGAACCTCTATGAAGCCATCCTCGGTATACATCTTGACCGGAGAAATTTCCGGAAGAAGTTTTTCTCTATGGATTTCCTCATCGATACCAATGAGTATGAGGATGACGTACCGCATCGGCCAGGGAAACTCTATAAGTTCGATTTTGCTAAATTCGAGAAACAGAAACGGAAGTGGACAGGAATTGACTTTGCATAACCCAATCTTTTTACATATGCGTTCAACCATTATCGGCACCTCGCTTACCTGTTTGGTTTTCTTTGCTTCCTCCTGCCATCCATCGACTGGCCATTCAGATACCCAATCACTAATAGGCACTTACCAGGGAAAGCTGGGCAAGTCTGCTGCCAGTGTCGTGATCAACTATATCAATGGAGACATTGTTTCAGGCTATGATGTCATAAAGGGGGTAAGGCGTAACCTTAATGGAAGGTTGAAGGACCAGGGAAAAACAGTTGACTTTGACCTGACGGACCCTGGGGAGAACGCTACTGACGGGCATTATGTAGTCACACTGGATACCCTTCAACAAACGCTGACCGGAACCTGGAAACCCATGCATCCGGATAAAGCATCTGAACAACCCCTGAGCATGAAAAAAAAGAAACAGTACAAGCCAGAGGATGATGCAATAGGTATGTATGAATGGATGGGCATGGGCGAAGGGGCCCGGGGAGGCACGCTTTCTTTCTATGATGATGGTCTGTGCACTTTCAGTTATTATAAGAATAGAAACGATTCCACCGATCAGTTAAATACCATTAAAGGAACCTATATCCGCACTAAAAAAAGTGTGACGATAGATTGGGAGACCAACGATGTTTTTTCCGCCTCCCATATGTTTCTGCGGATGGTAGATACAGCGTTGACCCCTGAATATCCTCAGGATACCGCTCGGGTCCTTACTGGAAATGGCTGGGTTTTTCATATAAACGATGCGGGCTGATCGTGGCGTTATCCTGGAGAAATATAGGTAAGGTGGCCTTGTTGCTGTGCCTGGCTTTCTTCTGCTTCCTCATGCTGCGGATAACGCTTCCCTACACGGCAATGAACCCGGGTACAGGTTTTCTGAAAACAAAACAGAACGTATATTACAATGCTTCCTGGAAACTTAGCTTCTATGTGCACGTATTCAGCAGTTGCCTGGTACTGTTAGCCGGGTTTACCCAGTTTAACGGCAACATACTAAAACGACTGCCTAAGGTTCACCGGGTATGTGGGTATGTATACCTGTTAACGGTGTTGTTTGTCAGTGGCCCGGCTGCCTGGTGGATGGCCCTGTATGCCAATGGCGGTTTTGCCGCCCGGGTTTCTTTTGTGCTACAGGCTTCTTTGTGGTTGATCTTTACGGCGCTTGCCTGGTGGTTTGCCCTTAGCAAACGCTGGTTACTTCATGGAGCCTTTTTATACAGGTCCTATGCCCTTGCCCTGGCTGCCATCAGCCTGAGGGGTTACACTTTTCTATTACAATGGTCCGCTGTCGATTTACGACCCCGGGACCTTTATATTGCCACTGCCTGGATGAGCTGGGTTCCTAATTTGCTGATCGCCGAGTGGCTGATTCAGTACCGGGGTGTACAGCGGATGCTGAAGGCACGTAAGCCAAAGGATGCGGCGCTATCTGCTCGAATTTCCCCGAAGGATTGATCCTGTAAAATTTATTAGAGGTTACGGTTACAGAATCGATAGGGTTGTTTTCATACCCTGAATCTGCCGGATTGTTATGGTAATTGAATTGCAAATCCGAAATGCTGAACTCCAAGGCAGCGGTCAGGGAAAATTGTTTTAATGGATCGGTATTTATTTCCTGACCAGCAATCTGGATCTTATCGATAATCTTGCCCTGGGGGGAATAAGTTGTCAGGAAGAAAAACAGGGGTTCTCCCATATTGGATTGTGGTCCGGTAGGCGGATTGTTCATGTCTCCTTGTCCGGCAGCTTCCCAATTATCTGTGCAGGCGTAGATCAACGCAACATAATTAGTATCCCTTTTGACTTGTCCGATATAAAAGAAATTGGGATCTCCTTCTCTTGAAAATTTAGCTCCCCGCATTTCCGTCACATACTTTTCATAAGCATATTTGATGAAATCGTTCTCCTCAAACTTCTTTTGTTTTATCCAGTTCGTATCGATGGTGAAGGGTAGGTTCATCTGGATAAATCCACTTATAAAATCCTGGAATAAAGTGGCTGAGAGATCCTTACGCCCACTCATAGCTAGCCTGAAAGTATAATCGAAAGGCACGCTTCCTTTATTCCTGAAGGTCTTAAAGGCAGGGTCTTCGTTAAATTTTTCCGGATTAGGGTAGCCCATTTGGATGGCTACCTGCATGTAAAGGAGGGCTTTGTTCTCTGGCTCCTGGGCTGTATCGTTTACAGCAGTATTTGCCCAAGCAACGGATAATTCGTAGAGCGTATTGTATAAAGGAGCGTATTGTAGCTTTTCTGCTATAGTGAGGGCATCAATCGCCTGTTTAAAATCGTGGTTGAGCAGGTAGGCCGTACCTAACTCAAAATAGGCCTGGGCGGAAGGCGATTCCAGAATCAGGGATCGGATGGAATCAGCCGCCTGGCTGTAATGCTGCTTCACTTTATAGAGGTTAACCGCATTGTTGAGCCTTGCCTGCTGATCTTTGGACAATGGGGGATGAGAAGCAATGGCGGCTTTGACGGTATCTATGTTGTACAGGTAAGGAATAGAGATAGAGACCGGAGCCGTTTCCGCATGACGGTTGCAGGAAGCAAGGATCAGGAGTAGAAGTGAGGTTAGAGAGGATAGACGCATAAAAAAGTATTCCGTACGAATATAAGGTAAATAAAAAAAAGACGTATATTTAACTAAATATTTAGGTATGAAGTTCTTATTGCTGGCTATTTTTATAGGACTTTCTGTGGGTGCCAGTGCCCAAAGTACCCGCAACGTACAGATTATACCCTCCGTAGGCTCGACCACCCCCGTATTTGTGATTGATTCGGTCGTATATTCCCCCAATGCCCTGGCTTATTTATCACCCGACAACATTGAAAAAATCAATGTATATAAATCCGATTCCGTCAATGCTATCTATCATACCCGTAACGGAGTGGTGATGATCACCATGAAAGAAGGGCATAGGCAATTCAAAAGCCTTCCCCAGCTCATTAGTGATGAACCTGGTATTGCTGACCTGCCCAAAGTATTTATCATTGATGGGGGAGTGGAACTAAACCCGGATTCCGTCGTTGTGGATCCAATGACCGTTACCCGTCTGAAAGTGGTACAAAGTACCCAGATTACCACCGATGGTGCAAAACCAACACCTATGGCCATTGTGCTGATTACCATCCAGGGAAATGTAAAACCCATGTAACCCCACGGCAAACCTGGTGAGACCACCGTTATACTCCGATAAGCGACTTCCCTTTGTGAATTTATTGTTACCCGCCGGGGTAAATCATTAATCTAATTGTATATACATTAGGATAGCATACGTATGTCAGTCCCGAAGAAAATTCCATTTTAAACCTTAACTATCCTTAAAGTTTATGCACATTAGATTATTGTCCACCATGGGTGGTATGGCATTGCTATTAATGACCATGAACGCTTGCCAAAAAAGCGCAGAGCAAACACATCCCTTGTCCCAAACGGTAGCTGACGCCGCATCTCCCGCCGCAGTCAACGTCACCATCTTTACCGGAGGAGATCCAGTTGTGGGTTCTCCCTTGTACACCGATATCAAAGCGGGTGTGTGGACCACCGTGGTTTTATGGGCTGCTCATATTGATACGGCCGGCGATATCAATTTCAATGATTCGGCCATTGTAAAAGGGGGCGCCTGGGTTTCCAACAGTGCTACCAATGCCTGGCTGGCTTCTGTAGATTCCCTGAAATCAGGTTCTACCGTTACCAGAATTGAGCTGTCCATCGGGGGAGAGGCTTCTTCTTTTGCCAATATTGAAACCCTGATCAATGAGTATGGCACGGGTAGTACGAGCCCCCTTTATAAAGCCATCAGCCTTCTCCATACCAAACTTGGACTGGACGCCATAGATTATGATGATGAAAGTCAGTACGACTCTACTTCCAGTAAAGCTTTTGCCGCTATGTGTGCCGGCATGGGCATGCATGTGTCCATTTGCCCTTATACCAATACTTCTTACTGGGTGGCTTTGGTGAAGGGAATTAACAGAGCTGCTGCCGGAACCGCAGACGCCGTATACTTGCAGTGCTACGATGGTGGGGCAGGCAACAGCCCTTCGAGCTGGAACAGCAGCTTCAAGGCTACAGGTCTGAAGATGGTCCCCGGTATGTGGGCTATCCATGGATCTGAGTGCAATGCAGGATCCACCGCTTCCGAAGTCCAAACCCAAATGACAGCCTGGGCAAAGACGACCTCCCTGGCAGGAGGTTTTGTGTATAATGGCAATGAGATGGTCGGTTGTCCCAGCGGGGGAACCCCGGCTCAATATGCCGCCGCGATCAAAGCCGGCCTTTAGCCGTTGGAAGGACGCCCCATAAAACAGGCCTGTAAAAGATCGGATACCCGGTTACCTAGGAGCCGGGTATCCCTTCCGTGTTAATATTCACTGTTTTACATAAGTAATGTGGAAATCCCCCGTTTTTCTGTTAATAACGGGTGGATAATTGGGGTTTATCTCGGGTGGGGTCTCCGGAGGTAATCCCCCTCAAAAATTTATATTTGCTGTTCGCTAAAAGGCTAAGATGTGCGATTAAAGACCCTCGAAATAAAAGGATTCAAAAGCTTTGCCGACAAGACCGTCTTGCATTTCGACGAAGGCATTACCGGTGTTATCGGCCCCAATGGATGCGGTAAGAGTAATATCGTAGACTCCATCCGTTGGGTCATTGGAGAGCATAAGATGAGTTCCCTGCGTTCGGAGAACCTGGAAAGCCTGGTATTC
>CAJCIQ010000230.1 GCA_903970475.1 Beijerinckiaceae bacterium | reverse complement strand
AGAAAACGGAACAGGCCAATGGCATCAAATAATTAAATTGGTAACTCAAAATGGAAGCTAATAAAATCTTAAACGCCGATATACTCGATATCATATTCGAGCATATGAACAAGGACTACGGCGCCTATGAGCTTCGTAAAGGGTACAACAAACGTCTTAGGAATGCTTTGTTGATCACTGCGCTGGCAGCCCTTTTACTGATTCTCGGCATGGTGCTTTCCCGTATCCTCGCTAAATATCGGTCTCATACTAAAGAGCAGGTCGCTGATGTGACCCTGGTGGATGTGAAGGATAAGGCACCGCCTCCCCCAACACCTCCCCCTCCTCCTCCCCCCAAGGTGGAGCCCCCCAAGATTGAAATCAAAAGCTTTACTCCTCCCAAAATCGTGGACCAACCCGATGAAAAGAAGGAAGTGAAGAAAGTTGATGATCTGGACAATACCACTATTGGTCATATTGACCAGACGGGTATCAAAGCGCCGGATGTAGTAAACCCTCCCAAAGTTGACCAGGAAAGCAAGGTTGTTGCTGCTCCTTCAGATGATGACAATAAGGTGTTTACTAAAGTGGAAATCGAAGCCAAATTTCCTGGTGGAGATGCCGCTTGGGGTGATTACGTGAAAAAAGCCATCATCACCCACATGGATGAATTACAGGAAGACGGCAAAAGCGGTACCTGCGAAGTTCAGTTTATCGTGGATAAAGATGGTAATGTATCTGATGTACAGGCCCTAACCATGCAAGGTTCCAAACTGGCGGAAATCGCGGTGAATGTAATTCGCCGTGGTCCCAAGTGGGAAGCAGCCCAGCAAAATGGGCGCAAGGTAAAAGCCTTCCGTCGTCAGAAGATCACGTTCCAAATGCCTGACGAGTGATCAGACAGTAAATGTTATTTATAGAGGCCCCTCCGCAAGGTGGGGCCTTCTTTTTTGGTGGCTTCCAGGGGTATTTTATCAGGCGGTAATGTGGTCATATAAATAAATATTAATATTTCTTATGGAAAACTAGAAAATGAGCATCTCATTTATTAGGTTAGTAATGCTTGCTATTATTCATTGAAACTTGTTTGCAATCATGGAAGCCAATAAAATATTAGACGCCGATATTCTCGATATCATTTTCGAGAGGATGAACAAGAGTTACGGCGCCTATGAGCTTCGAAAAAGCTACAACAAGCGGTTGACAAAGGCCCTTCTTATTACCGCTATTGCAGCCGTCCTTCTGATCGGAGGAATGGTTCTCTCTCGGATCCTCAGCAAATATCTTCCACACAAAAAGGTGGAGGTTGCCGATGTTAGTCTGGTAGACGTTAAGGATAAGGCGCCGCCTCCCCCTGTTCCACCGCCCCCTCCTCCTCCCAAAGTGGAACCGCCCAAGATCGAGATTAAGAACTTTACCCCGCCCAAGATCGTAGATCGACCTGATGAGAAAAAGGAAGTAAAGAAACAGGACGATCTGGATAATACCACCATTGGTAAAATTGACCAGGCGGGTCTTAAAGCGCCTGACGTGGTAAATCCTCCTAAAGTTGATGTGGAGAGCAAAGTCGTGGCAGCTCCTGCAGATGATGACAATAAGGTATTTACCAAGGTGGAAATAGAAGCCAAGTTCCCTGGTGGAGACCAGGCCTGGCATGATTATGTGCAAAAAGCGATTTCACAACATATGGATGAACTCCAGGAGGATGGTAAAAGTGGTACCTGTGAAGTTCAGTTTATTGTGGACAAGGAAGGAGTGGTGAGTGAGGTGCAAGCCTTGACCATGCAGGGAACCAAATTGGCTGAAATTGCGGTTAACACCATCCGCCGTGGACCCCACTGGGAACCGGCTCAGCAAAATGGGCGTAAGGTGAAAGCTTTCCGCCGTCAGAAGATTACTTTCTCTATGCCGGATGAATAGGGGATACATACCCGGGCCGGCGCTTAAAGGCGGCCATACGGGATCAGATGCTAAAATTTTGAAAAAAGGGTTCCATAAATATGGAATCCTTTCTTTTTTGCATCTAATATATAAAACCTATTGTTATGGCTGACATGAATATTACCCCTGGAAAGAAGCACTCCCTTAGGGTTGACTTAACGCCTATGGTGGACCTTGGGTTTATTTTGATTTCCTTTTTCCTATTTACGACCACGCTGTCCAGTCCCACAGCTATGAAGTTGGTCATGCCTGACCAAACTGCTCGGCCCGATGATTCTGTTCAGGTCCGCGCCCGCACAACGCTTACCCTTTACCCAGGGACTGGATCCATCCGATTTGAAGAAGGGAAACCGGGGACACATCCCATGGGGCAAGTCTTTCTGGATAAAAAACCTTTACTCAGGGATGCGCTCCTTAGGTTCAAGGATGGCCTTCAAAGAGAGGGAGGCTCTGTCCTTGCTCAAGACATGACGGTTATCATAAAGCCGGCCTCAGATGTCCAATACGGGCAACTAATCGGGGTCCTGGATGAAATGGCCATCAATGACATCAGGAAGTATGTAATGGTGGATGCTACTGCAAAATGATTTTCAAAGTGATTCTTTTTTGGGGGCCGGTGAAACCACCGGCCCTTTTTTTCTCCGTACTTGAGCGGATTTTAAAAAAATAGTTAAGCATATAGTATGGAATCCGTTAGAAAATGCATCTTATATGTATGGTCAATAATAGTACATATACAATATCAATTATAGCCGTCAATGTGGTTGTGTGTGTATGGGGGTTGGCTTCGGCTGGCCCCCTTTTAAAGTTCTTTGTTTAAGCTCCTGTGGGCATGGATAAACCTACTCAAGGTGGCTCAGGCCATCTTGGTTTCATAGTCAAATACGAAGACCGGTTTCTACCGGTCATCCATTTATGTAGTTTCGATTTGAAGGCCTGTGTCCACAGGCTTTCATTTCTTGTTCGAAAACTGTTTTTTCTCCGTATAAAAACTGATTTTTAAAAATAGTTGATCAAAAAGTATGGAATCCTTTCAAAAATGCATCTTTTATATAGACATCGAGTTGGAAATTTTTCTTGCATAAAAGGGTGGATTTTTTTAACAACACATTGGATTGGATGGATGGATTTGTGGAATAAGAAAAATGCGAAGCCTGGATGCGATTGATGATTTTAATGATGATGTAGGTTGGCTTTTGCATGGTGCCTGTCCACGTGCGTTTTAAACTTCCATTTGGGGTCGGTTTCTACCGACCCTCCTTTTTTTGAGCCTCGCAGATTTTTGCGTTCTTTGCATAAATATTGGGTATGGCTGATTGGAACGATACAATAGTAGCACTGGCAACCCCCCAGGGTATAGGTGCCATAGGCGTCATCAGATTGAGCGGGGAAAGGGCCTGGGTAATTGCAAATGAATTATTCCCTTCTAAAAACCTGTTGCTACAGCCTACACATACCATGCACGTGGGGTTGCTCAAGGATGGACCCCATGTACTCGACGAAGTTGTTGTATCGCTTTTTAAGGGCCCTCGTTCCTATACAGGAGAAGATGTGGTGGAAATTTCCTGCCATGGGTCTCCTTATGTATTACAGCAGGTGGTTCAAGCCAGCATTCATCACGGGGCAAGGATGGCCAAACCGGGAGAGTATACCCAAAGGGCCTTCCTGAATGGCAAGCTGGATTTAGCCCAGGCAGAAGCCGTGGCAGACCTGATCGCAAGTAACTCGGCCGCCTCCCAGCATACGGCATTGGCTAATATGAGAGGTGGTTTTTCTGATATATTGAAGGGACTCCGCGATCAATTAATTAAGTTTTCGGCCCTCATTGAGCTGGAACTTGACTTTTCCCAGGAGGATGTAGAATTTGTGGATAGAACGGCATTTTATGTATTGATTGATGTGGCCCTTCAAACTACGACCCGGTTACTGAAATCCTTCCAATTGGGCAACGTCATCAAAAATGGAGTAAAGGTGGCCATAGTAGGTAAACCCAATGCGGGTAAATCTACCCTGCTGAATACCCTCTTAAATGAAAACCGGGCTATTGTCAGCGAGATTGCTGGAACTACGCGGGATACCATTGAAGAAGTGCTCAATATTCAGGGGATTCTCTTTCGGTTGGTGGACACGGCTGGTATCAGGGAACATACGTCCGACGTCATTGAGCGTATTGGAATAGAACGTTCTAAGGGGGCCATGGATTCTGCCGATTTGATTATTTACCTGGTGGATCTGAGTGCTATCTCTCCTTCGGAGCTGGACGACCTTACGCTTGAGATAGGGGCTCGGAACAAACCCTTTGTTCTCGTGGGGAATAAGGCGGACTTGGCGGGGGGATCTGATTTCAGTGATGACCTCTTACGCATCAGCGCCAAGGATCCGCAAAGCGTCGAAGCCCTCAAAGACCGTATGGTCTCCCTGGTTGCCTCCGGAGGGATTAATACCGAGGACGTAGTTGTTACCAATGCAAGACATTATCAGGCCCTTCAGGCCGTTCAACAATCATTGGTGGATATACGCAATGGGATGGATTCAGGGTTGCCTGGGGACCTTCTTGCTTTGGATATTCGGCGGTGCCTGCACTTCCTGGGTGAGATCACCGGTGAGGTGAGCAACGATGAGTTGCTGGGGTGGATTTTTGAAAGGTTTTGTATTGGGAAGTGACTTCTTTTTATGCTATGCGCGTTTGGCGCGGTTTCATTGCGGTTCTCACGGGTTTAGGTTGTATATTCTTTGGCTTTCTTTGACCTTTATTTGCTCTTTGTAGACGGATTCTTGTTACTAATTGGGGCACTACTTTAGTTTTTCGGGGATCTTCGGAGAATAGCTCCGGTATAGTACTATACCACAGCCAATTCAAGGAAATATTGATTAAAACCTGGGTTATGAGTTGTACGATGAAGATTGTAAAGGTTTGCCAGTCCTGCGGGTGGGAGATTATTGTCAGGACGACTGTTACGGATTGTTGGTGTGCACTTCTGTCTACCTCCGGATCATACGATCCTTTACCACTTCCTGGATAACTTTTTCCCTGAGGCTCTGACTAATGGCGATCTTGGCATTACCCATATCCAGGATGTTGCCTTCAATGCTTTTGATTTTTTGGATGTTGACGATAAATGACTTATGGACCTTAATAAACCTGTCTTCAGGCAATTGCTCCTCTAGCCCCTTCATCGTCATATCGACCATCATCTTCTTAGGGACTGTATATAACATTACATAGTTCATCATGGCCTCAGCATATACCAGCTCACTATAGAATACCTTCTCTATCAGGCCATTGCATTTCACAAAAAAGTGATCGGGTTGTTCAGAGGCCTTAGCTTGAGCCACCTGCCTGAGCGTCTTTAATTCCAAAGCCTTATTGCAGGCTTGAAAGAACCTTTCAAAGGCGATCGGCTTCACGAGGTAGTCCATGACATTCAGCCCATAGGCCTCCACTGCATGTTCCGGATATGCCGTGGTAATGATAAAATTGGCTTCCGTTTGTTGGCCTTTAATAAAATCAATACCATTGATCTTTGGCATATTGATGTCCAAAAATATAATGTCAACGGACTGCCCTTTGAGCAAAGACATAGCGCGTAAGGGATTATCCGCCTCTCCAAGGAGTTGCAGGAAGTCCACATCCCCGACAAATTCCCGCAATACCATCCGGGCAATCGGTTCATCGTCTATGATAATACATTTCAGCTTCATGTCAGATCAATAACCAGATTTGCCTTGTACAAATCACCTTCCTTGTCCATGGTAAGCGTGTGTTTCCTATCATACAGGAGATCCAGTCTTCTTTTCAGGTTGGTTATTCCGATTCCATTCGATGTTGAGGTTGAAATAGCCTGAAGCAATTCCTTTGTGTTGACAATTGAACAATACAACACGGATCCCCTCATAGATATTCGAATGCTGATCCGGTTTTCCCTATCCTGGAAATTGCTAACAAACTTAAACGCATTCTCCACCAATACGATCAGCAACAAAGGAGCGATCTGGAACTCCGACTGAATACCTGAAACATCGAAGTAAACTGCCAATCGATCGTCCTTGCGCAACCGGTGGAAATCTACATATTTTTTTATATATGCAACCTCTTTGTCCAAATTCACCTTCTCTGTCGCGCAGTCATATAACTGGTACCTCAGCAGTTCTGAAAATTGAAGCAGGGTATGTCTTGCGGTAGAATTGCTCTTGTCAATTTGCCCGTAAACGGTATTAAGGGAATTGAATAAGGCGTGGGGGTTAATCTGAGCCTTAAGAAATTCCAGTTCACTTTTTATCCTATCTTTTTCCAGGCGTTCCAGCTGCCGCTCTTGCCGAATCCGGTCCAACAGCATTTTTCCCCCATTCAGCAACAGAACCCAAATGGAAATATTGACGACGGAATCAGCGTATAATCGGCCCACTCCCTCCTGGAGGTTCAAATGAAAAAAGTATATGGTAATCATCCAGGCCACCAACGCCCTTAACGCGCCCGAAACACCGATAACAGTGGCAATCCCAGGTACAAACAAAAAGTATTTACGCCTGAGCAAGAACTTGGGGATCAATAAATGCTGAACAATGTAATAGTCAATAGTAATGAATGCCAGGTAGCAAAACTCCACGGACATCGTTCTCGTAAGCGTAAACGAATAATTCCTGAATAGAACGACCCAAAAACAATAGACCCCCGTCCAAAAAAGGACATGGTATATAAATCTCTTATCGCTCAATAACTTCATTTAGTTCCAAAGTTAATGAGCCCCTTCGAGGAGAACACCATGGCTTATCAAGGAAAAGCCTTGGATGGTGTAAATCTCCCCATTCGGACATCCAACACTCATGATATTTATAGAAAAAAAATGAAAAGAATTACCACTTGGTTGCTGAATCCACCCGTAACGGGTCCATCCAACATACTTATTCTCCGTCTAATGGCTGGAGGTGTTTTTTTATGGGAGGGCATATTGAAATTTGAATACCCTAACCAGGGTGTGGGAAGGTTTACTAAACTCGGTTTCCCATTCCCTGAAATTACAGCTCACTGGATTGCGATCGGGGAAATCGTAGGCGGCTTGCTCTTGATAGCAGGGCTGATGACCCGGGTAGTAGCCCTATATTTTATTGCACAGATGATAGTTGCTGTCCTCAGCACAAAGATTAGTCTTTATTTGGGTACCAGCCCGCTGCCCCCACCTCCGGCTCCTCCTAAAACTGGCATCTGGGCCGTTCTGCATGAGATACGGGCTGATTATGCACAGATACTAGTATGTCTTTTCTTGTTGCTGGAAGGAGCAGGACAGTGGTCCTTGGATTTTCTAATTTCCATTTCTTCAGGGAAAAAGTATCGAATTGGCTGAAAGGGTCTGGAGCTATACTTCCGGCATTTAAAAAAATTTATTGTCTATCGAATAAGTAGAGTACATATTATTTGCTATTTTAATGGATACAACATGCTCATTTATGGCAAGAATTGCTCCGTTGCCTTTCCAAGACACGCCTGACGCTGTTAAGTCAGCTTATGCGCAGCACATTCAACGGTATAATGCCCGTATAACTAATATGAAGGCTACCCTGGGTCACTCCCTGGTGGCTTTTGAGGTTTACATGGAATGGTACCGGCTATATGAGTGTACACAAGTTATATTGGGTGAACGACTGGCTTATCTTTTTGCCTATTCCATTTCCGTCGGGAGTAATTGCCCACTTTGCTCGGTTTTTTTTAGAAAAATCATAATTGATAAAGGAGAGCAGCTTGAAAACATGCAATTTAGTGAGACGGAGCAGTTACTGATAACTTATTGCCGTCCGCCACGGCGCTGGGTACCTGCAGCAGTATTGCTACTATACCGGCTAATTTGCGGTCGGCCCGTAATATGGGCATTGCAGACCAGGTGGCCTATGTGGTGATTCCCTTGGGAGCAGCCCTGCATAAAGAAGGGTCCGCCATCGCCGCTGTTATCAAAATTGCCATGGCTTTTGCACTGGTACGCCGGACGATTGCTGGGGTAGACATCTTACTGGCGGTGCTGATTGCGGTACTTGTCAATATTGTGGAAGGTGGAATTCCAAATGGGGGTTATGTGGGTCAATTGCTGATTGTCTCGGTCTACAACTTACCGCCCGTTGTATTACCCGCCATTATGGTTATTGGTACGTTGCTTGATCCAATTGAGACACTATTAAATGCAACCGGGATACGGTGGCCGGATTACTCGTTAATCGCTGGTATCATGCTGGCCGGCAGGACAATTCACTCCCGGACAAGTTTGTTCACTAGTTTGTCTCTACTATACTTAAAACCCGCAACAGAAGCGCCCCGCATTTTGAGGTCAATGCACATGTTATAGCCATCCCAAAGCGTTAATCGGTGTCATAACATGATAGAAGGACAGGCGGTAGTCAAATTTTTCCTAATTTCACGGTCGTGAAAGTGATTACTGGTCGGTGTTATGATACCTGAAATGTTCATTATTAAGGCTTCTGAATTTGGTGTGATAAAAAATGTTCTTTACCTGCTCGCACCTCCTTCACTCCTTAACCATTTTCAACCTATTACGGATGTCGTAGTCTTGAAATCTTGCCCTCACTGCTGGTTTCACCGGGAAGCCACAAACGCTTAATGGTAGGTTCCGACTTTTTAACTATTCATGCTCCTGCTGTTGGATTGGGATTCCATTTCCCGGGATAACTATGGGGGCTTAACGATATTATTATAGACCCCCTTAGATATGCAACCAACAGAAAGTAAACTGAAGTTTTTTTTCCTGAACCCCAGAAATGTATTTATAATTTTCTTCTTGGCTATTAATATTTTGAATTTGCAGTCCATTTGGGCTGACAGATTGAACACCTTCGATATTTACTACCATTGCTTTCCTAACATGTTGCATCATTTGAATTTGTATACTTTCCACCTGGAGCAATACAGGGATTTATACAAATACAGTCCGACGTTTGCCGCCTTGTTTGCCCCGTTCTCCCTTTTGCCATATTATGTTTCTTACTTTCTGTGGAATAATATGTGCATGTTGATTATGCCTCTGGCCATTTTCACTTTACCGCTGGACAACCCTAAAAAGAGCATTATCTGCTGGTTTGTATTCATTGAGTGCCTGACTTGTTTGCAGGGAACCCAAGCGGATACAATTGCTGCAGCACTTTTTGTATTGACCTTTTCTGCCTTTGAACGCAAGCAGGTGTTCCTGGCTGCGCTCTGGATCTCTATCGGAACTTATACAAAGATATTTCCTATTGCGGGAGCCTGCCTTTTTCTCATGTACCCAGACAAATGGAAATTTATTCGGTCTATGATCGTTTGTATGGTGCTGCTATTTTTGGTACCCCTATGCTTTATCTCCTTTGACCAATTGATCTGGCAATATCAGAACTGGTACCATGTGGTGGCCTCCGATCAATCTTCCCGTTTCGGTATATCCATCATTGGGTTAGTAAGAAATAATTTGGGAGTTTCCCATGCATGGTATTTGTTGATACAACTAATTGGGGTTGCGGTTTTCCTGAGCCAATTTTTGCGGTTTAAATACTATTGCAGCCTTGAAATGAGGCTATATTTACTGTCTAGCTTACTGTTCTTCATTGTTTTGGTCAATCACGATGCGGAAGATTTCAGCTATACTATGACGATGATTGGCGTTGGGATATGGTACGTGTTGCAACCGAAAAGCAAATGGTTGAATAACCTTATGTTGCTATTTATCATCGTTGTATCTATATCCCCGATAGATCCTACTCCAAAACCCATCATACAGTTCATGGTGGACCATGCCTTGAAAGCTCTACCGGCAACTATCCTATGGTTTTATATCCTTTATCAGGTTTTTACCAAATCAACCTGGAGAACCCAAATACCAAACTCAGATGAATTCCAACGTATTGCGGATTATGAAGTAAGATTGTCTTCCAGAAATTACAAATCAACTTTTCCTCCCATGGTATAGTAGGAAAGCGCTGCACAAGGACATTCCTTGGTAATATTTGTAAAACAATGTCGATCTAGACAGGAGGGGTGATCTGTCAATCCAGCTTTACCCACCCAGTAAACACGTAGTCCTTGTCCAGGGTAATCTCCAATACGGGTATTTGCCGGTCAGCCGTATAGGTTGGGACATGCAAGGCGTACTGGCTGTTCTGTAGTTTGGTGAAGGTTATTTGTGCACTTGTTTGCAGATCGCGGATATCTTTGATGCTATAGCCTTCCAGGTTGACTATGATGGTGGTATCTGAGGTGCGGATGTGTACATAGATATGGTTGCTTCTGTAAGTGCTTCCTCCCCACTTGCCTTGGATAAAGGGCCCACCCCTGGTGGAATAAATGGCTTTGGAATTCGGGGTTATCCATTTTGTAAGGTCGTCAAAACGGTCTACGAGCTCCTGTGGTAATTCGCCCGTCCTTTTGGGTCCTATGTTCAATAGGAAGTTGCCGTTGCCGCAAATGGTCTCATCAAAGGTGGTGATCAATGTAGCACCGGATTGAAGCTTTGCTTGGGGATTGTAAGCATATTCGGGATAGGAAACGCTGGTGCAGCCTTCCCATGGGTAAGACGCTGATCCTTGGGTTCTTGCTTCGACACCATAGAAGTCGCCAGCGGATCCGTCATTTAGAAAGCCTTCTTTCCCGGGATGTTGTGGGTCTTGGCTTTTGGAAAGCCTTGTGGAAAGGATGTTCCATTTCAGAGACTTGATGTAGTTGTAGAGGTCTTTGCCCGCTTGGGTGTTCCATACAAATGGGTCGAGCCAAAAGCCATCGAACCACAGGATGTCAGGATTGTAGTTTTGGATTAATTCTTTTACCTGATTTCTGTTGAACTGTATAAAGTCCGCTTCCCCCTTGATCGGCGTCTGGATTTTCGCGCGGGCCTCCGCCATTTTTTTCCAACCGCAATAGTCGATGTCGGCAATGGAATAATAGATGCCAAAGAGCAGGCCCTGACGCTTGCATTCCCGGCCTAGCTCTTTTAAAATGTCTTTTTTGAATGCTGTACGGGTTACGTTGAAGTTACTATATCGGGTTGGCCAAATGGCGAAGCCGTCGTGGTGTTTGGCGATGACCACCATGTATCCACAACCCAGCCATTTTGCAGTGGTGACAATTGCTTTTGCGTCAAAGTTTACAGGGTTCCAGGCAAGGGAGATGGAGTCGGCGATGTGTTTAGGCGTTGGATCGCCAATGCTCGAAGAGTCACCGGTTTCAGGCGTGTAGCAGACCATCCAATGAACAAACATCCCCAGTTTGGCGTCTTCAAATTTCTTTAATAGCCTGACATCTGTTTGTGGGTTCCGGTATATGTCTTGGGCCCGTGAACTGGTAAAAGAAAGGGTGAAGTACGCCAAGAGAATGGGGGTGGCTAGATATCGCATATTTCAATAATAGCGAATTTATGGACAGTGGTCAGCAGGCAACCGATTGCGCATGTTTTGGCTGAACAGAACGCGTTTTTGCTAATAAAATTAGTATTTTTAAGAACCAGGCATCCTGGGCCTTAATTGGTTTGTCCCAAGGAATATCTACTATATGTGCATTAGTTTTTTAATAAAATATAGATGAAAGTGAGAAATTGCATGATAGTATATGGAATACACAGACTGGATAAATAATCTTCTAAGGCCGAAAAAAGGGTTGAATATCAAGGTTCTTGATCTTTTTGCAGGGTGTGGTGGTCTTGGCCTTGGATTTGAAGCAGCCGGATTTCAAACCGTGGGTTTTGAAATGGATTCTTCCGCTGCCAGAAGTTACGAGCGAAATATCGGTAGTCCTTGTCAGGTGGTGAAATTGGATAAAGCTTACCGGTTTCCTAAGGCAGACATTGTTATTGGGGGGCCTCCTTGCCAACCATTTAGTGTAGGCGGTCATCAAATGGGCATTGAGGATGCCAGGGATGGGTTCCCCATCTTTATTGAAGCGATCAGGAGCGTAAAACCCAAAGTTTTCCTTTTTGAAAATGTAAGGGGATTGCTTTATGCAAATAGGTGGTATTTTGACCTTATCATAAAGGAATTGGAAGGCTTAGGATATTTAATTGATTATAAGCTTATCAATGCGGTTAACTATCTGGTCCCCCAGAATCGGGAAAGGTTGATCGTCGTTGGGCACCGGTCGAAATTTAATTTTCCGGATCCCACTGTAAAAAAAACAAATGTAGTTGATGCTATTGGCGACTTGATGCATACGGTTCCTGAAGACAGCAAGTTTTTGACGCCATCTATGGATCAGTATATTGCCAAATATGAGAAGGCCTCTGCTTGCATTAATCCAAGGGATTTGTATCCCAACAGGCCAGCAAGAACGCTTACATGCAGGAATCTGGCAGGCGCCACTGGTGACATGCAAAGGGTTCTTTTGGCAGACGGAAGACGGAGAAGGCTTACCGTCAGAGAGGCTGCGCGATTGCAGACTTTCCCCGATTGGTTTGAGTTCGAGGGAAATGAAACCGAGAAATATTACCAAATTGGAAATGCAGTACCTCCTTTGCTTGCTTATTTTCTGGCGGGTAAAGTCCTGGAAACATATAACCTGAAAGCAAGTTCGGTTAGAAAAATAAATGAAATCAACGAAAAAAAATATAACCCTATTGGAGCAGGCCTCACTCTTTTCGGACACGGATAAGAAAACTGAAAAATTGAAGTCAGTTAAGGATGAAATCGGTAAAGGGAAGCCACAGGAATTGGTAGCCTTGTTCCAGGTCACTTGGGATATTTTATCGGATTTAGGCATCCCGATGGAATTGTATAAGAACAGGAGGAGTGAGCGTATCGTAATGGCATTCTTGGCATTGGGATCTATCAAAACAGGTTTCTCAGATCTTCCGGAAACGCAAAAGCCCTTACGAACGAGGGATATTATTGCTTTTTGGAATAAGCATTTCCATGAGAAAATCGCCGATAGTTCCTATGATGATATAAGAAGGAAGGATTTAGAGCCTTTGAAAGTGGCGGGGCTTGTTGAAAATACTGGGGAAACGGACGGTTCAGCAACAAATGACGGTACACGAGGCTACATAATTACTGCTGAATTGGCAGCGATTTTGAGGAATCATGGTTCGGAAAGTTGGCCAGATCTACTCGTGGTTTTTAAGGAAAATCATAAGTCTCTAAGGGAAGTGCTCTCCCGGAATCGGGATTTACAAAAGATAAAAGTTACGCTCCCAAACGGATTTGAATATAAGCTTTCGGGTGGGGAACATAACCTCCTGCATAAAGCCATTATCGAAGAGTTCTTTCCAAGATTTTCAAAGTCTTGTGAAATTCTTTACTTCGGAGATACCAGCAAAAAAGCCTTGCACAAGGAAGAAGAGAAGCTGAAGGCGTTAGCCTTTTTTAAACTGGAACACGGCAAACTTCCGGACATTGTAGCCTACGATCACATTAATAAATGGACATTTCTGGTGGAAGCCGTTCATTCTTCCGGGCCTATGAGTGAACTTCGTGTACTGGACCTAAAGCAGAAATTGAAACACTTGGGGACACCTTGATTTTTGTAACTGCATTCCTTGATATGAAAACATACGCGAAGTATGCGAGCCAGATAGCCTGGGAAACCGAGGTTTGGATAGCTGCCGCGCCAGACCATCTCATTCATTTTAACGGGCATAAATTCTTGGGCCCCTATAAAGCCGGGGAATGATCATTATATCCCATGAAATATCTACTGCTGTTTATCACCCTTCTTATTTGTACTTCTGCAAAGTGTCAAACCTTATATCCTTATAAGGATACGGTCAATCATTTTAACATAGGTGTCCCTGCGCAATGGCATTATGGTATACTTAAGCAGTTTCCCACTATAAAATTATTCGCTTATCGGGTTTACCTCGATTCTGCTGACAAACCGCATGAAAATTTCAATGTAAACATCATTGATATACCTGTTGCAGGACCTGAAGCGGCTTATGATACTTTAATAGCATCCCTCAGCAGGAGTGCAAAAGATTTTAGGTTGATAAAGCAAGGTGATGCGGAAATAAATGGAATGGCCTTCAAGTGGTGCATAGAATCCCATAAGAACATAGAGGAACCGGATAAGGAGATGTGTGATTATGTGTACGTCACCGTAGCCAATGAGAAAACATATATTCTGACTTTTGTGGTGTTTTCAAAATATTTTGATCAGTATAGGTCTTTGTTTGAAAAAATTGCCTATTCGTTTAGTGTACAATGACGCCGCTCGCTCACCGACCTACTCTCCGAAAACGGTTTCCGCAGAGATAACCGGCCACAGGCACAAAAAAGAAGGAGGACAGCAAAGACAAAGGGAAGTTTCATTTTATGATATTATCTTCAATTCGCTGGGGTTAGCACAATATTTCGAAACATGATTGGCCCATGGTCTCCCTGAAAATAAATGGGGCCTGGTTGGCCTTCCTCACTATCGAGCGCGCCTCCGGTAATGCCAGGTATTTCCTGATTACAGATGATCTTTCTTCCATTTGCCACTACTGTTACCATGCGGCCTATGAGGGTAATATCAAAACTTTGCCATTGGTCAGGTCCCTTGACCGCCATTTCACTGGGTACCAGGAATCCATATATGCCGCCGAATAAGTGGCTATTGGGATGGTCTGTAGGGGGATTGTCGATAATCTGTACTTCATAACGGCCCCGCAGGTAAACACCACTATTGCTTTGGTTTCCATATTTAAACTCTACGTGCAATTTGAAATCCTTGTATTTACCGACCGTAATCAAATTGGACCCTTCATGGGGGCTGATCAAAATACCCTCTTTAACGTACCATTGGTTAACATTCCCGGAAGGCTGCCAGCCATCCAGGTTGATGCCATTGAAGAGCTTAATGGGCTTACCCCAGGTTATGTTGTTGGCCGAGGTGAGCAGGGGGGCTTTGGTACCTGTAAAGCTATATTTACCTCCAGACGGATATTGGATAGTGCCTTCTATATGGTCCTTGTATACGGTGCCCTGTAAAGTTAGATCCTTATCGCTTTGTTCCCACTGGGGTGGAATGGTAAAGCTGAAATTCCCGGAATCAAATGTTATTTGAGAAATGGGTCTTGCGCTTCCGCCATTGGCCACAAATCTCCCTACTAAGGTTTTAATACCGGAAATTTCCACTTCGAGCCAGGAGGGGGCGGGTTTACCATTCTCGATCACTTTTAAATCCCAACGGCCCACCAGGCCCCTGCTGTCGGTGGAGACCTGGTTACTTTGGGCGTTAACGGAACAGCACAAGCAGCAGACAATGGCAAGAGTAAGATGACGTAAAGATTGGGCCACGTTTTTTTCAAATATCAATAATAAAATGATCACTACCTTTAACAAAATCCCCTGTTCATGAATAGGTTGCTTTACATATGCCTGGGCTTAAGCTTATTGGGCGCCTGCAAAAGCCCGGAACCTCCTCAAAGAAAGTTTGTCGATGTAGATGGGCTTGACCCGGCAGTAAAGCCAGGAGACAATTTCTTTCGTTATGTCAATGGGCGTTGGTACGACACTGCGACAATTGCTGCTGATCAAACAGGCGTAGGTTCTTATTCGTTCTTGAACATACCACAGAAGCAGCTTCTTCAACATATACTCGATAGCGTTTCAAAACTTCAAAATGCTCCTGGCAGCCTTCAACAGAAGGTGGGAGACTTTTATGCTTCCGGTATGGATACCACTACCATCAATAGCCGGGGGTATACGCCGATACAACCTATCCTTGCGCGTATTGATGATATAAAGGATGTTCCATCACTTATGGGATTTGTGGCCAGTGAATGTAAAACGGGGAACCAATCTATCATTGGTTGGACCATTTCTCCGGATAATAAGAACAGCAATATCAATATTGCTCATGTATACCAGACGGGGATAGGCTTGCCGGATCGGGATTATTACGTCAAATCGGATTCGTCCAGCGTGGCTATTCAGCAAGCGTACAAAAATTACCTGGCTACTTTGTTTGAGTTAACCGGAAGTAATCCGGCTTTGGCTACCCAGCAGGCGGATACGGTTTACGGCATAGAGAAACAAATGGCAGCCTCCCATAAAACGAATATAGAACTCAGGGATGTTAATGCCAATTACCATAAGGTACCCGTGTCTTCGATCAGCAAATCACAGCCAACTATCGGATGGGCAGCATTTCTCACTGCAATAGGTGCAAAGACGGATTCTATCGATATGGCTCAGGCTGGCTATTATGACCGCTTGAATACTTTGCTTTCTTCCATCCCCATCAATGACTGGAAAACTTATTTGAAAGCGGGTACCTTGACGACCTATGCTTCGGACCTTAGTGCGCCCTTCGTGAATGCATCCTTTGAATTTACCAAAGCACTCACAGGCCAAGCCAAGCAGAGATCCAGGGAACAGATCATGACAGAAAATGTGGACGGCCGTTTAGGGCAGGGATTGGGACAACTCTATGTAAAAAGATACTTCAATGAGGATGCAAAGAAACGGGTGCTGGCCTTGGTGAACAATCTCCAAAAAGCATTTGAAAACAGGATCAATCATCTCGATTGGATGAGTGATAGTACGAAGCAAAAGGCAAAAGAGAAACTATATGCCTTTACCAAAAAGATCGGTTATCCTGATAAATGGAGGGACTATGGTAAAGTACAAATCGATAAAAGCAAGTACTTCGAAAATCTGTTGTCCATAGCCCAGGACGAATTTCAATTTGAACTGGCTAAATTGAATAAACCGGTTGATAGGACGGAATGGGGAACGACGCCTTCTACCGTCACGGCCTATTATAATCCTAGCAACAATGAAATTGTTTTTCCTGCGGGTATATTGCAATATCCCTATTTTGATTTTGCAGCCGATGACGCCATCAACTATGGAGGAATTGGTATGGTCATAGGGCACGAAATGACGCACGCCTTCGATGACCAGGGGGCACAATTCGATAAGGACGGAAACGTAAAGAACTGGTGGACAAAAGAAGACTACGAGAAGTTTAAAACCAAAACGCAACGCATCATTGACCTGTACAGTTCGTTTACTGTTTTGGATACTGTGCATATTAAGGGTGCCTTGACGGTAGGAGAAAACGCCGCTGACAACGGGGGTATCGCCATTGCGTATGATGCCTTTAAAATGACGCCGCAGGGGCAGGATACTACTAAAATCGATGGCTTTACGCCTGATCAACGGTTTTATCTATCCATTGCCAGGATTTGGAGGGTCAAGACAAGGGATGCTTTTTTGCGGATGTACGTCAACACCAATCCTCATTCTCCCGCCATGTGGCGTGTAAATGGGCCGTTGATCAGTGCTGCCCCTTTTTATAAAGCATTCAATGTGCAGCCCGGGGATAGTAATTACAAGCCCGTCGATGAAAGGATAAAGATTTGGTAGGAACCCAAAAAAATGTCAATTATGGAAATAGGTGTGGACAGTTTTGCATCGGCCATGTACGGCACCAATGAAAAGAACGCCGTTAGCCCAGTTGACGCCATGGAGCAGTTACTGGAGCGGATGGAGCTGGCCGATCAGGTGGGGCTGGATGTTTTCGGGATCGGTGAACACCATAAAAAGGAGTTCCTGGATTCGGCTACGGTGGTCATCCTGGCTGCTGCAGCCGCGAGGACAAAGCGTATGCGCCTGGCAAGTGCGGTGATGGTGTTGAGTGCGGCTGACCCAGTGAGGGTCTACCAAAGCTTCGCTACCCTGGACCTGATTTCCAAGGGACGCGCTGAACTGGTGGTGGGCAGGGGATCCTCCATTGAAGCCTATCCGCTGTTCGGCTATGACCTTAATGACTATGATCGATTATTCAAAGAAAAACTCGACCTGTTATTGAAAATCCGGGATAATGAGTTCATTACCTGGAAAGGGCAGTTTCGACCAGCATTGAATAACCTGCCGGTATATCCGAGAACACTTCAAGAGAAGCTACCGGTCTGGCTGGGCGTCGGTGGTACGCCGGAGTCTTTTGCCCGGGCCGGAAGCCTGGGGTTACCCTTGATGGTAGCCATTATCGGCGGGGAAACGCACCGATTCAAACCCCTTGTTGACTTATACCGGGAAGCGGGCCGCAAAGCTGGTTTTGCACCGGACCAATTAAAGGTCGGCCTACATTCGCCGGGTTATGTGAGTGAGTCCAATGAACAAGCGGTCGCCGAATATTATCCTGGTTACGCTGAACTATGGACGAAACTCGGTCGTGAACGAGGTTGGCCTCCTGTGACTAAGGGAGCGTTCGACGTCCTCATTGCTCCTAAGGGAGTCCTGATGGTAGGGGGACCCGAGGCTGTTGCAGAAAAGATATGGAGACATAGTGAGGCATTGGGAGGAATTTCCAGGGTGACCTTCCAGATGGATAACGCTGGGCTGACCCATCGGCAATTGATGCGGTCCATTGAGCTGATAGGCACAAAGGTGAAGCCGCTTATCCAGTGAGGCGCGCTAACGGCCTGCCTATGTGAGCGCCAACGACCTTCCTACAGGCGGCATCAATTCGTCCTATAGGAAGTGTTCGTATAGTTCCATTCCCAGGTTTTTCCATTGTCATCAGAAAAGGCCTGGCTCCATTTGGGGTGTTCGGGGTCGGTTTTGTCCCATTTAAACACAACGATGACGGGTCTCCCTACCTGGAAATCCTTTCCGAAGAAAAGTCCAATGTTACCATTGAAGGATCCTACAACGGGCGGATCAATGGCGCCGCCATTGCTATCTATCCAATACAATCTCCAGAGTTTGGTTTCAGGGTCAAACGTACGTATGGTCCTACCTTCATATACTGTCCCATCAGGACGTTTGCGGAGGACGACATCGAAATCACCCATTCCCTGGAGCCCTGCATGGTTTTCCACCGTGCTTTCGAATTCCGTGTATTCTTTGCAGTTCACCAATCTTGCATTGAGGTGCTTGTTCTTCATTACCCATTTTCCAATAAGGTAATTGAAGTCTGTATTGGAGGATGTGGGAGAAGCGGTAATGATCAACTCTCCTTTAGGATCAAATTTTAAGGCTGGCATAACGAAGGTGTCAATGATCTGAGCCATACTGGTATTGAATACAGCCATCAGCATCATGATTCCGCAAATTCGGCTTATGTGTCTCATGGAATAGGGGTTATTTATACCAAATCTACACCTTAACTGGAGTAGGTAAGTCCTCCAGTTGTAAGATATTGGCTAATCCAGATAGCCTCTTTTGCCCCCCTGATCCTATTCTGCTTGCTACTTTACACTAATTCCGCCGCTTCCATCATTATTGGATTCTGAAAAATTACCGGTCCAACCGGTAGAGTGGGAACTGGGCATAACCAAAGTTTTGGTTACGGTTCCACTGCTTACATCGATACTGCTCGTGCCGTCGGTAAAATAGGCGGAGTTCAGGTTGAAGGTTGTCGTATAATTTCCTGGGGGTGGGCCACCGGCGCTCACTGTAACTGATACAGTCGGGCCTGCCGCCGTGATTTGCCCTCCACCGCCATCCTGAGTGGAACTAAAATAATAAGACGTTTGACCGTTGATCAACGCGTTGTTCGGATGAAAATTTATGTCGACTTCTCCTCCGTTAGCTGAATTGTTGACAATGGTCGTGCTTTCCCCAAAATTATTTACGGTATTCGCGTAGGTATTAAAGTCAAAGTAATTGGCCACCGCGGCTGGGCCTATGGTAATATTTGTCATTTTCACCTGGAAGTCGGGTGGGTAGTCGGTGGAATAAAGGGGTGGTGGAGAACCTACCGGGCCACTGTACGCCTCCAAGGTCTCATAGGCAGCTGTCTGCTGGGCAATGGTCGTCATGGCTTCTGTTGATTGATTGGGGTCAGCTCCATTTTCGACGGTAAGGGTATTTCCCAGGGAAGGAAAGGAGGATGTATATACATAGGAGGCACCGGCGCTTACCAGCGTTATCACCCCTTGCAAAGAATTGCTCGTATACACCTCGACCTTGGGTAATTTCACGGAGGCTTGGGAGTTCCCATTTGCGTCGGTCCACACATACCAGTTGGCTACCTCCCAACCATTAATGCCTCCGCCGTAGGGATTGGTTCCCCATTGTAACACGGGTTGTATAATGTCAGTCCCTGCATTTACCTCCATTCCATTGAAAATATACAGGGTCTGCCCATGATTGGTGGTGGGGTTTGTCGGCACAATCCAGGTGGTGCTGAAATTGGATATAGGCGTTCCGGTTGTATTGACAAATTGGGCATATGTAAGCCAATTGGTATTTTCTCCGGCATAATCGCCCTTACCCTGGGAAATTTTACTCAGGGCATATGGATTGGGCTCAAAGTGACGACGCTGGAAAGCATTAAGGATAGGAATCATCCTGGTTCCAAAATCATCCAGTTGTTCATTTGTCCCGTCCCGCATTTTATAGACATGATTATTCTGAATGCGCAAGTGACTGCCTTCCTCGACCAGGTGGACATTTGCCCTTGGTATCCATCCGAAGGGTGTGTTTACCAAATCAGTTGCATTGGTGTCTAGTGTGGCTATTGGTTTCAGGGGGGAGGATAACTCGCTCTTCGTGCAAGAAGATAACATAATCACCCCAGACAATATGGTGTAACAAAGTACCTTCAACGATTTCATAAAATAGATTTTGGTAAGAAATCCTTAGAGATGCCGAAAGTAATTAGTATACTTTACAAATACAATAGCGTAAGAATTATACGTGTTTAAACGGATTCGTTTGCGGAATCGGCCAATGTGTAGTATTTTATATGCCATGCCGGTGGAAGAAACCCAAGCGCTCATCATTGGTGCAAGTTGTTCTGGCTTGGCCTGCGCGGCTGCACTGGGGCGCAAAAAAATTGATTACCGCATCATAGAGAAGCAGGACAGGGTAGCTGCGCCTTGGAGCCAGCATTATGAACGCCTGCACCTGCATACGGGTAAAGGGATTTCAAATTTGCCCTTTAAACACTTTGGCAAGGACATCGGCCGGTATCCAAGCAGGGCTCAGGTTATTGCTTACCTCGAGGATTATCAAAGGGATCTGGGCATAAATCCCATTTTCAACACCAAAGCGGTATCCGCCAGGCGGTCACATGGTTATTGGCGGACCCAGACGGAAACGGGTACTTTCCGGTCCAACTACCTGATTATGGCTACCGGGCCCTATGGAAAACCTAAAGAAGTAAGCTTTAAGGGGATGGAGACATTTCCCGGGCAAATCCTACATAGTTTTCAATATAAAAACGGGCGGAATTTCAAGGGGCAGCGGGTGCTGGTGGTAGGCTTTGGAAATTCAGCTTGTGAAATAGCTATAGACTTATACGAGCAGGGGGCTTTTCCGGTGATGAGTGTGCGATCCCCGGTAAATGTGATTCCAAGAGACGTATTTGGTATACCGGTGCTGACCTTGAGCCGTATCTTGAGCCCGCTTCCTCCTCATATCGCTGACTTGTTGGGTGCTCCACTTGCGAGATTAATCGTTGGGGATATTTCAAAACTGGGGCTCAAAAAGCCGCCCTATGGGCCTATTGAACAGGTTCACCGGAATGGCAATGCACCTGTGCTGGATATCGGTACGATAGAACATATAAAGAAAGGACGTATCCAGATCCTTGGCGAGATGGATCAGATCGAAGGCAATGAGGTGCAGTTTATGGATGGACAACGCGAAGCCTTTGACGCCATCGTTGCTTGCATTGGATACTCGCGTGATGATCTTGCTATTTTGGATATCGAAAAGCGCCGCCTGGACGATTTGAAGTTCCGGGCTAGTAAACAGCAGTTCTTTGGGGAGGATGGGCTGTACTTCTGCGGATTTTGGATCAGTCCTACCGGCCAGATCCGGGAGATTAAATTGGATGCTTTGAGGATAGCGAGGCACTTGGCTGCCCAGGATACCTTTTGATTTGTGGTGTTTGTTCAGCCCCAAAGGGTTAAATTTTTGATTTTTTGAGAAAATATGGCAGACTTGTCGAACCTGGGTCTTTTAAGTTCATGATAGGCTAGTTAAATTTAGGTCCACTTTTAGCCACAAAACACCTATCCATATGTTTGACGAAATCTTACAAGCCGTAAAAGAGCATTTGAGCGGCAATCCCGAAACTGCCGCTGCCATCCCACCAGAACAAGCAGACGCCATCCATAATGAAATTGCTACGCATGTGGCCGATGGTATCAAAACGCAGGCCCCCGAACAAGGTGGCGGTTCTAGTCTTCTGTCCACGCTGACTAGCAGTCTTGGGTCTGGAAACATTGTATCGAGCGCCATTGCTGGGGGGCTTGTCGGCAAGCTGGGCGAGAAATTTGGTTTGAATCCTGCCATCACAGGGGTAATAGCTGCGGCTATTCCGAGTATTATTCAAAAGTTTGTCTCCAAGGCGAATGATCCCAACTCGGGGGCACATGCTAATGTGGTACAAGGCTTTTCCCCTACCGCGTAAAAAACTAACCTAAAAAAACACGCTCTATATGAGTATATCTATTATTCGCTCCAATATGATGCTATTGGTGGTGAGTTGCTGTGTGCTTTTTTCTTGTAAGGTTAAGGATAGTGACATAGCTTCCGCCATAACCAGCCTTACCAGCGCCATACCAGGGGCAAGCAGTGTTACCCCTGACGTAAAAGATGGCGTGGTAACGATCAGTGGTGCGTTCCCGAGTGACTCAGCCAAATCTGCTTATGATGCGGTCGTAAAGGGTATCAAGGGAGTCAACACGGTTACGGACAATACGACCATTACACCACCACCACCACCGCCGGCTCCTGTGGTGATTTCCCCCGATAGTGCGCTCACAACCGGCGTCGCTGATGCCACAAAGGATTACCCTTCCGTTCAAACTTCTGTCAATGACGGGGTTGTTACACTAACAGGAGATATTAAAAGGGCAGACTTGCAGAAGCTGATGGAGTCGCTTCATTCACTGAAGCCCAAAAAGATTGTCAATAACCTAACTATAAAATGAGGAGGGGGACCATATCATGGCATTGCAAGACAAATACAAACCGTTAACAGATGCGGCATCCTCTTTAGGGGTCACTAACTTGCAGGTTAGGGAACAAAACAATGTATTATATGTAGACGGGGATGCGCCGAGTGGAGATGTGAAAGATAAATTGTGGGATATATACAATCAGTTAGATCCCGACTATCGCGCTGGGGACCTGGTCTTAAATGTAAACATATCCGGCATGGTTGGAGGGGTCCAGGCCCAAGTGGTGACGGATGAATCCAACCTGAATGTCCGCAAGGGCCCAGGAACTGATCAGCCCGTTGTTGGTAAGGCTGCGCATGCATCCACGGTTACGCTGATTAGTAAAACAAATGATCAGTGGTGGTTGATAAAGACAGCAGCCGGTGAAGAGGGATATGCCTATGCACAATATCTGAAACCCATTTGAATGCTCCAAAAAGAACCAGGACCTGTTGTGTGAATGCGTAATAATACGCTTGCTGAGAAGCCGTGATGCTCATAGTTTAGCAGGGTCATTACCGCCTAACCAATGAGAAATCTCCTGGGATACATTCTCCTGATGGCGTTATGCCCTGTGCAAATGTCTAATGCATTGTCACAGGGCATACGTGCATTTAATGACAATGTTGATAATGTGATTGCCGCAGATGGGGGGAAGTATCATGATCTTTTTAAAGTCACTGCCCTTTATTGTTACAGAAAGGGATTCTCCATTGGGGCAAGCTATGGATTTTGGAAAGAAACGAATGCCGTTCAGTACTCCCTGAATACAGGCTTTATGTATCGGTTTGGGAAGCGATTTTTGGGAAATTATTATAACGGCGCTTATACGACTGATCCAAGATCCAAAGGGCAGTTCGTATTCATGATCTCGCCCATACTTACCGGCAACATAGGTAATGACTATTATGTATATCAGGAAATAGAGCCCTTTTACCTAGGAACGCCCAATGCCGTCTTTTGCAGGTATACATATTCTGTAACGTTGGGCACCACTTTCACTATATCCCCCAGGGGAACCTACAACAATATTGCTACTGCCAGAAACCGCTCTCAGCAGGAAATGGTGCTTGCTGTTAATGTGAAGGACTTCAACCTGACCATTTATGACGATTACTTTTCTTTCTTGACAGCGTATCTCCAATTAGGGGATAACTGGGATCGGTTTTTTACGGGTGGCGGGTTTGTCCGATACCGCATCAATGATCAGTTGACCCTGCATTTGTACTCAGAGGTGTATACCGGAATCAACCGCGCTATTCCTTTCCTGAACCCTGATGTTATTTCCTATAAGGCTAAACCGGGATTTTGGAGGCAGAAGAATTATGCCAATCAGGATCCTGGACAGGAGTTTTTCAATACGGCCTGGTTCGTTTTAGAGGGTAGTTACTCCAGCACCCAAATGGTGTCCAACACGGCTGGTGTGTATACCCCTGAAGTAAATTTATTTGTCGGTTCTTCTGCCCCTTGGACTATGTTTTCTCAAAGATTCATTCATAGCCTTATTAAGTACGATAGCTTAAATCACCTCAAGTTTCACTATTTCGTGAACCGGTCGGATATTCCTGGTAATCTGGAAGCTAGTGGCAAAAACTATTTTCAACTCAATATGAACAGCCTCTTTTGGGGAGGAGGGCTGGCCTATAATATACATTGATATGAGGTGTTTATTTGTCCTTATACTCAGCCTGTCCTGTTGGCAGGTGAGGGCCCAGCAGCCAGAACCAAGTTCGGCTGATACGCCATCGGTTCCCAGCATAAAGGTGGCCTTGGATAGTCTATTGTTTGTCCGCCGTTTTCAAACCGTAGAGACACCCTGCATTGTCATCAATCCAGCGCAACCGGATGAGGCGACGGTATACCAGGATATGGTCAATTCAAAGTATAGGGTTGCTAAAAATACGAACAGGGGCGTTTTGTGTATGAGCGAAAATTGTGCCCAGTACATAAGGCTTTCCCATGGGCTCTACATTGATTCTAATCAATCGATACATGGGGACGTTGAATTGACGTACGCTTATCCTTGCAGCGCTATCATTCAGTACCTGGGCATGACTTATGCCCAGACCCAGACAGATAGATCCCAATGGTTTTTTAATTATTTTTTGAGATCCCTGGGGACCTTCACGCTCAGCAAGCAAGATGGCCGTTATGAAATAACCATGGTGCTTACAACCACTCCATATACCCCGCTCGATACTGTTTATGGTTATCTGGAACTTGTCCGCTCTGTTTATCCAAACAACAATACGAAGGTGTATGAGTTTTTTTTCGATCACATGAGGATGCACAAAGGTGATGATGTCCAGATTTTCCAGAAATATGCGACTGCGTCTTTTGACTCCGAATCTATGTTTTATACCAATATGCTGGTAGGCGCCCTTATGGGTTTCAATACGCAGGACCCGGTTGCTAAGCGTAATGCGATCTGGGTTCAGAACTTTTATGGTAGCCCTAACTGCCCCATGTGCGGGTTTATCTTTGGCCAGGCTTTGTTTAGGGCTTCACACAATCCAGTTTCGCGGCCTAATACAAATCCTTATCCGGCACATTAACCCGCCTAAATAACGGTAATTATCGCTCGGATGAGAACTCCAAACCAGCGCTTATGCGCAGTTGCCGATAGGCATAATGCGAGGACTAAGATGGAGGACAGAATGTTCTATGGATATGGATGTAAATGCCCCTGCTCAATCTGGTATTAACGAGCAGGGGCATTTTATAAACTATAGGGAAAGTTAGAATCTTCTTTTCTTTTCCACAAACAGACGATCGACTAATTGCTGATCGACGTGGCTCTGTATGTCGCTGGTAACATTATGGTAAATGGCGGCAATGAATATGGTCCGTGCTGCACTGACGACGGCAGAAAACAACAAAAAGGTCAGGATGGCAAGCACAATACCTACCAAAGGATTGATGATAAAACCCAGAAAGAAAATAAGCACGACAAAACCAATTCCCACAAGATTCACGAGAAAGAAACTAAATCCTGCGCCCAGGCCCTCACCCCACTTCTGGCGAATGAGATCCTTTGAACGGGCTATAGCTTTAAAAGGTCCGACTTTTTCGTAGGCAATAATGGGCACGACAAAAAAGGTCAGGATGCTCCATGCCATTCCTAATAGACCGACAAGGATTTTGCCCAGGCTTCCAGCCCGCTCCTGAACGACTTTAAGGAGGGTGCCGACAGTAGCCGCAACAGCTGCCCAGCTGAGAATGGCTCCCAGGCGAGTCATACTGAATTGGATCCCCGCACTGATATTCACTTCTTCACCCTCCAGGTACATTTTGGTACAATGAATCAGGGCCATGTTAAAGAAAACCACAATAAAATAGTTGACCAGATAGAACAGGAACATCAACCCAATGGCGGGGGCCTGTCCATAGTGGTTGAAAAAGTCTTCCAGGAAATTGCTGCCTCCCGATAGGACCAATACTATTACAAATGATGCTAGAAGCAAGGTCATGGAAACACCGGAAAGAATGGGAAATAAAATGAGCTTTTTGTGTTCCTTAAGGACTTTCAGGCTACTCAAAGCAATATTCCAACCATTGCTGAGTCTTGAAGATAGTGACATAGGATTGACGTTTATTTGGTGGTTCAGGATATCAAGATATACATAATTCTTTTCTTGTACTGACCATTGATCCATTAAAATTTTTCTATCCAACGATAAGGGTAGGATCCCCGTACATGTGTTTATATGCCAAGTATGAACGAAAGCCTGGGGCCTGAGCTCTTTGAACAGCTTTTTCATACCTACTATGAAAAGTTGCATTATTACGCCTATACCATACTTAAGGATTCCGAAGAGGCCAGCGATATTGTACAGACGGCTTTTGTGAAGCTTTGGGAAAAAATGGGAGAAATAGACATACATGATAATTTGGGGGGTTATCTGTATCGCAGCGTACATAACCTAAGCCTGAATCTCCTGCGTCAGGATAAGAATAGGCGCAAGTATGTAACAGCGCAACGCAGGGATTTGGACGCATGGACGGTAAACGACACCCGGGATAAATTGTTGGTATCTGAGTGGGGGACAAGGATAAAGGAAGCTATGGATTCCTTGCCAACTCAATGCGGTATCATTTTTCGCAAGAGCAGGGAGGAGGGGAAGAAATATGCGGAAATAGCCGGTGAACTAGGCATTTCCGTTAAGACGGTGGAAGTGCAGATGGGAAAGGCATTAAAATTACTCCGATCAAAATTAACCATCCGTGATTAACCAACCCAACCAGGACGTGGATCAGGTACTCCTTACCCGATTTCTTTCAGGAGAAGCCGGGCCTCAGGAAGCGTTACAGTTGCATC
>CAJCIQ010000229.1 GCA_903970475.1 Beijerinckiaceae bacterium | reverse complement strand
TGATAATGCCTATGGATTGCCGCTTCATACCTTAGTTATATTTTTCATAAAGACCCCATTTACTGTACAATATAGTACCCATTTGGTTATTTTTGCCCAGATGCTGTATGAGGACTAATCGCAAATTTAGCTATAAATATCTTTTGACAGGCATTACGAGCGTAACCCTACTCGGTTGGTTGATCATTTCAGCGCAATCATATGGCGGTACTATTCCCTTTAAGGGCGGCAGAGCGCCTATGGATACCATACCAGGAAGGATTACGGTGCAGGATACTGTATTCAAAACGCTGCCCCCCGGTAAACAACCTGGTGGGGGTGCGGATTCCGTGCGTAACGTCAGAGATGGGTCCCGTAGGGATTCTTTGGGGAAGGATACAACCATCCACAAGTTAGATTCCAATGCCATTCCACTAGCTAAAGACTCTTTGGATGCCCCCATTGATTACAGCGCGGAAGATTCCATGGTATTGGATATTCCGACCAAGAAGGTATACCTCTACGATCAGGCAACCACCAATTATAAGGACATTAACCTGAAGTCTGGTGTCATCATGATGGACCAGACTACCCAGATCCTTACCGCCATGCCGGCCCCAGGTTTGGATTCAGCGGGGCAACTCTTGCAACGGCCGGATTTCGTGGAAAAGGATAATAAGTTTACCTCAGATTCGATGAGGTATAACATGAAGACGGCCAAAGGCATCATCTTTAACAGTTGGGGTAGTGAAGGCGAAATGTTTATTCATGCCCAGCGTTCCAAAAAGATTGACCAGAATACCTTTTACGCCTATAATGCGACCTTCACGACCTGTGACCTGGATACGCCCCACTTTGCCTTCATCGCCAAACGCATCAAATACATCACCGGCAAATTTGCGATCACTGGTTATACCCGGCCCGAATTTGAAGGTATTCCCTTTCCCATAGGTATACCTTACGGCATCTTCCCCCTGGTGGACGGCCAACACAGTGGATTACTCCCACCCGCTTTTACCGTCAGTGACCAATTCGGTTTGGGGCTGGAAGGGTTGGGGTATTATAAAGTATTTGGTCCTAACCTGGACTTCCTGATCAAAGGAAACATATACTCTTATGGCAGTTGGGAGGTGGATCTTGACCCTGACTATTATGTGCGGTACCATTATAAGGGCTCCGTCGGACTCAGTATTATAGATACCAAAATCGCCTTTAAGGGTGATCCCGATTATCAGCAATCTACCAATGTGAACCTGAGGTGGACCCATTCCCAGGATACTAAAGCCCATCCTGGAACTTCTTTCAGTGCATCGGTCAACTTCATGACGTCCCATTACAACCAGTACGTCACCAATAACCCGATCGCCAACTATACCAATCAGGTTCAATCTTCCGTTTCCTATTCGCATACATTTACGGGTACGCCGTTCTATATGTCTGCTGCCATGAGCATCAACCAGAACACGACCCAAAGGTTGGATAACTTTTCCTTACCCAACCTGAACATTACCATGAACACGGTTTACCCATTTCAAAACAAGGACCAGGTTGGGCCTAAAAAATGGTATCAAAACCTAGGGATCGGGTACAATGGCTCCTATCAGAGTTTGATTTCATTTTATGATACAGCTTTTAGCTGGAAGAGAATCGCGGACACCCTCCAATACGGAGTACACCATACCATCCCAATTCAGTTGTCCCTGCCTCCTGTTGGTCCTGGTAAGGCCATCCAGCTGGCGCCCAGCATCAGTTATGATGAGACCTGGTTTTCCAGGCAATTGCTCCTGCACTGGGACTCCGCAAATGTGAAAGTGGATACCACCATCATGAAAGGCTTTTATACCCAGCGCCAGATGACCTATGGGGTTAGTGCCAGTACAGCCATGTATGGGACCTTCAACTTTGGAAACGGCTATATAAAAGCCATACGGCACGTGATCCGCCCCACCATTGGCTTTTCTTACCAGCCAGACCTGAACAGGGGTGCCTATTACTCTACCCAGATCGATACCAATACCAATTTTGGTACTCAACCAAAAGGAGATTGGGGAACATTCAATAAATATGCTGGAGGTGTCTTTGCGCCCTATGGAGAGGGAACCTTTGGCGGTATCAACTTTACCCTGGACAACAACCTGGAAATGAAAGTCCGGGACAGCAAAGATACCACAGGCAATCACCCTTATAAGAAGGTAAAACTCATTGACGGTTTTGGTTTCTCCACATCCTACAACCTGGTAGCCGATTCATTTAACCTCTCTGACTTTACCCTTTACGCCCGAAGCAACCTGTTCAACAAGATCAACTTCTCCGGGGGCGCCACCCTGGACCCCTATCAGGTCAACAACGTAGGGCAGCGTATTAATAGGTACGTGTGGGAAGGGCATGGTTTTTCTTTAGGCAGGTTTACCGCCGGATACCTTTCGGCGTCCACCACCTTTGAATCTAAAAAGGCCAAAGACCAACAGAACCAACAGGACCAAACCTTGCAAAACAAGGATTTGAATGATCCTTCCGCCATGAGTGATGACCAAAGGGAATTACAATACATCAGGGACAACCCGGCAGAGTTTGCCAACTTCAATATTCCCTGGCACTTGAGCCTTTCCTACTCACTAACGGTGACGCGTAGCTTAAAGGCTAATTTTACCGGTTATACCACCTTGGTAACCGAATCAATAAACTTCAACGGAGACTTTAACCTTACCCCCAACTGGAAGATCATGGGTAACGGTACTTACAGCATTGATACCCACTCCATGCAGTACTTACAGGCTTCCATTGCCCGTAACCTGCACTGCTGGCAGATGGCCATCAATCTGGTGCCTTTGGGTTATTACCGGTCTTTTTCCATCACCCTCAACCCCAAGAGCGGCATCCTCCGGGATCTGAGGATCAATCGTAACAGGTCATACTATACGGGTCCGTATTATTAACGGAGCCCTTTTAGCCGCTGGTACTTATCACGGAGACGGTATCCGTATTGGTGATAAAACGGGGAGAAAACGATAACTTTAAGGTAAGGACCGAATAAAACGGTGGTCTAATGAGCAAAGACCAAACAAAGGACCTGTTAAAGTTTTTAAAGCCGTTTGGTGACGACACCACAGCGTTAGTGATGTGGCTCCGTGAATTTGCCTGGGACCTATGCCCCCAGGCAAATGAATTAATTTACGATAACTATAATGCCGTCGCCTTCGGCTGGTCGCCTAGCGACAAAGTTGGTCATACCATTTGTTCTATAGCAGTGTATCGGTCAAACAAAAATGTACATTTTGGGTTCTATTGGGGAAGTGAGCTCGCTGATCCGGACAAAATACTTTTGGGAAAGGGAAATCAGTATCGCTACATGCTGGTTACGGATAGGAAAAAGTTTCCTAAAGCATATATCAGCAAATTGGTGAACGAAGCTTATGTAAATTGCCTTTCCAAGGTGAAAGACCCAAAGCAAATTACACATGGGCAAACCATTGTAAAATCGATTTCAGCCAAAAAGCGGTCTGTCAAAGCAAAGCCTAAATAAACGTATAGTATATTCAAAAGCTACTGGGTACTAACATCTTCCATTTTTCATTTACTGAGTCAAATTTGCTTAACGATTCGCTCGCCCATTATCTCGGAGTAACCCAATCCGCTTATATGGTGGGATATCCAGAAGGGTACTATGATTCTTATAAATAACCTTCCTATTGTAAGAAGAGGGACCGATTTATTTATTGGGAATTAATCGGCAAACATATCAACCCCCATTTCAAGGAAAAGTACTTGGTACAAAAGAAACTACTGAAACAAATATCCCGATTAATATAGCGATTGCTATAAAAGAAAAGGCGTTAGGGGCTTTTGAGCCTATTATTCAGAAAATCATTGACTTACAAAAAAAGTGAAGCTGCTTATTTAATTGGAATACCCGCGTTAATGATCCGCAGACAAGCCGTGGATTGGATTACCTTCACCGCGCTAAAGAACGGCTCGGTGATCCTTTTTAGGGTGCCTTACCCATGATGTCTCCCGTGCTTCGCACGTTTTTCTATCCCTGGCCCAAGGTCAGAAATAAATTTACACCTCGGACCAGGGCAAAAAAAGCCCCATACATAGTATGGGGAAGCGCTTGTGACTCGGATTGGATTCGAACCAATGACCCTCAGCTTAGAAGGCTGATGCTCTATCCAGCTGAGCTACCGAGCCTGATATTCTAAGATAGAACCTTAAAAAGGTCTGCAAAGATAATTTTTTTTAGCTTGCAGGACAACGGAATCTTAAAAAACATGGATGTTAAGATAGAGCCCTCCTGGAAATTAGCGCTTTCTGAGGTATTTAACCAGCCTCATTTTACGGAAATCGTACATTTTGTGAAGACAGAAAAAGCCGCGGGGAAAACGGTATACCCACCCGGCTCTCAGATATTTCACGCCTTTGATGCTACCCCCTTTGACCAGTTAAAGGTAGTGATACTTGGACAGGATCCTTACCATGGACCTGGGCAGGCACATGGGCTTTGTTTCAGCGTTCCCGAAGGGATAAAGCCTCCCCCTTCCTTAGTAAACATCTTTAAGGAGCTCAAAAGCGACATAGGTATGGAAATCCCCACCAGCGGAAATCTGGACAAATGGGCCAAACAAGGGGTGTTGTTGTTAAACGCAGCCCTTACCGTCAGGGCCAGTGAACCCAATAGTCACGCACCGATCTGGGCTCCCTTTACCGATGCGGTTATTCAAAAGATTTCAGAGAAGAGGAAGGGAATTATTTTCCTCTTATGGGGTAAATTTGCCCAGGACAAGCAGACCCTGATCGATGAAAGTAAGCATCATATCCTCAAAGCTGCCCACCCATCCCCGTTTTCTGCGGACAAGGGATTTTTTGGATGTAAGCACTTCTCAACAACCAATACCCTATTGGCCAAGGAGGGACTGCAACCCATTGATTGGAGCCTGAGGTAGGGTCGCCTGTAGCTGGCATAAGGCCGCCTATAGCGGGCCGTATAATCTGAATTATAAAATTATCTGGACTTGAACACCAAAAAGAAAGGTTTTTCCCTGCGGGATAGTATCGTAGGAGCCATATTAGGAAGGATATTCGCCATTTGGGCCCTGATCGTTTTTGTGGTATCCATGCTCATTATCGTTATCCCGGTCGCTTTTACCAATGGAATGGAAGAGCCCGAGGGAACGGAAAAATTCCGAAAGTTTGGAAAGGCCTGGATTCACTCTTTCCTTTTTTTCAGCGGATGCAGGATTAAACCCCAAGGGGTGGGCAGTTTCATGCCTAATGAAAATTACATCGTCATTGTCAACCATAATTCGTTGATGGATATTCCGATTTCCACCCCTGAAATTCCTGGTCCCAATAAGACGATTGCCAAGGTGGAATTGTCCCGCATACCGATTTTTGGCGTGATTTACAAACGTGGATCTATACTGGTAGACAGAAAAGACCCTGATAGCCGCCGCGATAGTTACCGCCAAATGAAGGGGGTATTGTCAGGAGGTATGCATATGTGCATTTACCCCGAAGGCACACGGAACAAAACGGATAAACCTTTGAAAGAGTTTCAGGACGGGGCCTTCCGTTTATCCGTAGAAACCGGAAAAGCCATTATCCCGGCTTTGTTGTTTAACACCAAGAAAGTGTTACCCTGGGATAAACCCTTTTTCTTCTGGCCTTCTAAAATGGAGATGCATTTTCTGCCGCCTATTTATCCTGATGGTTTGGATGCCAAACAATTAAAGGACAAGTGCCACCAGATTATGAGTGGATATTACAAGATGCATGAGCATCTGCTGTAGGTGACAGCTCGCCACGCCTTACACCGGTGAGTCGTCTTGAGGCAATAACTTGCCGTTCTTTAACTACAGGCTAATTTGTTAATAATCAAGCCCTGAAATATTCCTATTGGGAATACTTTAGGGCTTGCATTTTAAGAGCAAACCTGATATTTTGGAAGCTGGAATATAAAAACAAATCAACAAATCCGTACCCTGGGTGTCTACCCAGGGTACTTAGTTTTATCTGCAAGGTATTGCAACGCCTTATCCAAAGCCGGGTCTTTTTTATCCAAATAATCCTGCACCGTAGGAATAACTTCAATATCGGGTTTGACCCCATAACCTACGAACTCCGTCCCGTCATAGTAGGTATCTTTTTTCGTACATATCCGTGCATTGATGCCACCCACCAGGCTAAATTGGTAAGGCTGCCCTGTGCTTCCATAAGAACGTTCTCCAATGCGGATGATGTTTTTCTGGCCATTGGCATAGATCAGGAAGTCTTCTGCGGCTGAAGCTGTGTTGTGCCCCGTGAGCAAAACGGTAGGTACCACCAGCCGTTTGGCCCTTACATGAATGGTATCCGGTGTGGGATTAGCACTGAGGTCATATATTAGTTGATCGTGGAAATCAAGCCAGTCCCTTCGTGCCTCAGCATCCCCAGCGGTGTCCCTGGCATTCACAAAAGCTCCCCAGGCCTTATAGGCGGCTACGTGCTGACGGGTGGAAGAGCGCTCCGGATACCAAATGGTATCAGCTGTGAGATATTGCAGGATATTGGCGCCTATATGGGTAGAGCCGCCCCCGTTATTCCTTAAATCAATGATAAGCCCTTTAGCGGCGTACAATGCAGGGAGCTTTTCCAGGAACAAGCTATCGATTTTCCGGTCTCCAAATGAGTTGAGGGCCACATAGGCTATCCCTCCTTTGTACCACTTGAGTTCAAGGAGCGGAGGATTTGGAGGAAACGGTGGATAAAAAGAAGTATCGGTTGTCTTCTCGTGGGTAAGGTTCAACGTAAACTCAGACCCATTGGGACGTTTGAATTTTACCACGTAAGATTGCCCCACCAAACCGAACAGGAGGCCCGACAGCGCGCCATCTTCCACAACATAGTCCGTAGAACTGGAAATATAAGGCGCCACGCTATCCCTGGCGTATTGGGCCGTTGGCAGGCCATTCACTTCAATAATTTCCGTACCCAGGGGGATATCCTTCAATTCTGAGGTGAGAACCCTGTTCACAATGGCTTTGCCCCCTATGTTTTGGGTACTCAGCCAATATTTACCGAACATCTTGGTGAGGGTATAATCTCCTACGGAATTGGGCAGATAGATGTTGGTGTGCCCGTCGTGAAGGAAGGCACAAAACTTCAACAAGACCCTATAAAAATCCCAATCATTTTTGGTGGCGAGCGCTGCACTTATATTGGCCTGATAAACGCTGTCCCAGGTTCGCCGCCCCCCAATTTTAGCCAGATAAATGAAATTGTAGTTTACTTCATTCCAGAATTTGGATAGGCCATAGATTTTCTGTTCAGGGGTCAGGGTGTTTGGAACGGGGGCCTGGGCTATGGAAGATGAGTATATTCCTTGGAGCAATATTGCCGTCAGTAAGAGGTTAAGCAGCTTATTCATTACGCGTAGTTTTGGAAATGTAAAACGGATTTGGGGGAAAATTATTATGCTCCCCAACAGGTCACCACCAAATCCCTGTTCCCCCCAAAGTTCCGGTGCTCGCATAGGTAGATGCCCTGCCATATCCCCAGGGTCAGTTGCCCGTTGGTAATGGGGATCAGTACGGAGCTACCCAATAAGGAGGCTTTGAGGTGAGCAGGCATGTCGTCAGGCCCTTCTGAATTATGTATATAGTCCGGATCATTTTCGGGTATGGCTTTATTGAAAAAAGTTTCAAAGTCCCTGCGCACCGTAGGATCGGCATTTTCGTTGATGGTTAGGGATGCCGAGGTATGTTGGATGAATACCTGGCACATACCGGTGTGGAAATCCTTTATGCCTGGAGCGGCCCTGAGCACTTCGGTCGTAATAAGGTGAAACCCCCTCCGTTTAGCCGGTATGGTAAAAGCTTGCTGATAGATGTTCATTGCTTAGGGCTTAATAAATGACGGGTAAGTGGGGCCAAGATAGCAGTTTGGATCGATCATACTTGAAAGTGTATTCCTAATTTACAATATCTTTAGAAATTATTTAAAGAACATAAACCTGTGCATGATGAAAAAAATCTCTCTCCTGGTGATGGCCGGCCTGGTTTTCCTATCTTGTAACAACCAGGCTTCATCAAACGGAGCCCCTAGCGATTCTACTGCCACTGCATCAAAGGCGGATACCGCCGATCCTTACAAAGACTGGAAGCTGGGTGTTCAGCTCTGGACTTTTTCCAAATTTGACTTCCTGAAGGCCTTATCAAAAGTGGACTCTACTTCTCTAAGGGATGTAGAAGCTTATTCCGGTCAACCTTTAGGCGGTGGGATGAAAGGTAATTTCGGCCCGGACATGGATACGGCTGACAAAGCCAGGATTAAACTGCTCTTGCAGAGTACTGATCTCCATATTGTCGCTATGGGCGTCATTGTACCCAAAGACCTCAATGAGTGGAAAAAATATTTTGAGTTTGCCAAGGAATTTAACATGAGCTATCTAACCGCGGAGCCGATTAAGTCTCAGTGGGGAATGGTAGACAGCCTGGCTGGGATTTATGGAATTAAGGTTGCGATCCATGACCACCCCAAACCCAATGTCTACTGGCATCCTGATTCCGTATTGGCTGCCATCCAGGGCCATCCAAATATCGGCGCTTGTGCAGACATCGGTCACTGGGTACGCAACGGCCTTGATCCAGTAGCCTGTTTGAAAAAGCTGGCTGGTCATGTCTATGGCGTACACTTGAAGGATGTGGTAAAAGCAGACGATGTAAATGCAGCAGATACCGTGGTGGGTGAAGGCGTTGTCAACTGGACGCCGATTTTCCAGGAGCTGAAACGCCAACACTTCGTGGGCATGTTCTCCATTGAACACGAAAGCAACTGGTATAATAGCCTGCCTGATATCTTAACAACCATTGTTTTTTATAATAAACAAGTAGCGGCCATCAAACATCCGCAACAATAAGGTATTCGAAGCGTTGAGTTAAGAGCTGCCCAACCGCAGAGCGAGCCTCGGGCCCGCTCTGCGCGCCGGCATAGGGCCGAACAGCTCTTACTAGGGCGCCTCCTGGGCCATTTCTCTTAAGGAGAGCCAGCCTGTTGGGCTCGTCTTGTCTTTGACATAGACGACCATGGACCTTCCTTTACCAACGGTAGGCTTGCCACCGTTGGTGGGGACGTTCCTGATGGTAAAGATGCTGGTTTGGATGGCCACATTCCCCGAAAACACCGTGTTTTCTATCTGGTTGCCTATAAACTCCATTCGACTACCCTTAAGCATGGAGATCAGCCCTTTTCTAAACGCTTCCCTACCAACGACAACGTTGTTTCCTCCAAAGTCTTTGACTATAGCAGGGTGATGCAAAGCGACGATGGCATCCACGTCCCCACGCGCAAAAGCGTCACGAATGGCGGCAGTGGCTTTAGCCAGGGAAGCAAGTTCAGCCGCCGTGTCTATGGTTGCGATCGCATTGGGACAAGGCGATGTCCCTGTGCCGCCTGTGGTATCACTGCCAGAGGTCGATGGACAGGGTTGGGATTTAGTGCATCCGATCAATATGGTTGCCCATAAAAGGGCTATAGGTAGTTTCATAGGACCAATTTATTACGCACCAGGGTAGTATTAAAAACCAATTGATCAATGGTCCCTCCGAATTGACCAAATAAATGTCCATTACAGCAACCCGCCAACTTATCCAGGCCAAACAAAAGCACGCTGGAACCAGCCCGTTACCAACACTGGCTGTAATTTATCTGCCTAAATCATTGCTATATGTCTATCAAAACGATTGCTTTCGTAATGGCCCTCATGATAATGACAGGCTGTTCCAAAGTGAGCCAACAAGCCAGCCTATCCAAAATTGGAACCACTTCGGATGCCTCTTCCAGTTTTGCCTATGGTTCCGACGTGAGTTGGGTCACCCAAATGACCGCTTCCGGATATGCCTTCTATAATAATAGTGGGGTCGCCCAAAGCCTTTACACCATTCTGGCAGGCAAGGGCATCAATGCGATCAGGCTAAGGGTATGGGTCAACCCTTCCGGAGGCTGGTGTAACACAACTGATGTGGTGAATAAAGCCTTGGCAGCAAAAGCCGCCGGCATGAACATCCTGATCGACTTTCATTACAGTGATACCTGGGCGGATGCAGGAGACCAGACCAAACCGGCTGCCTGGGCCAACTTGACCTTTGATCAGTTGATGACAGAGGTATATAACTACACGGAAGGGGTACTGGATACCTTGAAAAATAATGGTATAACCCCTACCTGGGTGCAGGTGGGAAACGAAACCAACAACGGCATGCTTTGGCCAACGGGAGAGGCTTCCGACAGCATGAAAAATTATGCCTGGTTGGTGAATTGCGGCTATAATGCTACCAAAGCTGTTTTCCCCAATTGTAAGGTGATCGTACACCTGGCTAACGGTTATGATACTTCTGACTTCGAATGGTTGTTTGATGGCCTTAAAGCCAATGGCGCTTCCTGGGATATCATAGGTATGTCCCTTTATCCAACCGCCGGCAATTATACCACCCTGGACGCAGAATGCTTATCCAATATGCAGACCATGATTTCCCGCTATGGTAAACAAGTCATGATTTGTGAGGTGGGATTTGCTGAAAACGACCCTGCCGATGCCGAAGCATTTCTCAAGGACATTATATCCAAAGCCCAGTCCGCCGGCGCATTGGGTGTCTTCTATTGGGAACCAGAAGCCTATAATAGTTGGCAAGGCTACGGACTAGGCGCGTTTGGCGCTAACGGTGAACCAACAGCCGCCATGAATGCTTTTTAAAAGCAAATGCTTATTTTTGTTTCGATAACCAACCTAAAGGCACCGATAAGGTGCCTTTATTTTTTAATGCTGTACCAATAAAATGGTATATTGTATGACGGTTGTCCCATTAACCCCAGCAACATATGAAGGGAGAGAAAATCCTTTCCGATGAGGAAATCCTGATAGGTTTACGATCCAATGACCTCAACAAACCATTGCTGCAGATTTACCAGCAATATGCGGAAGCTATTGCCATTTTTGTCACCGCCCACGGAGGTAGTGACCAGGACGGGGACGACGTATTTCAGGAAAGCGTAGTGGCTTTCGTAGACCTGGTACAAAAAGGGAAATTCAGAGAGCAATCCTCCATTAAAACATTACTCATCTCCATAGCCCGCAATATCTGGTATAACCAGATGAAGAAATCCCATAGTCTGGACTCCAGAGCCAGAAAATTTGAAGCGGGTAGGGATCATACCGAAGAAAATATAACCCTGGACCTGGATGCCAGGGAAATAAAACAGGAATTCCTGGAGGTCATGGCCAAAATGGGGGAGTCCTGCCGGACCATCCTAACCCTATTCTATTATGAGAACTATTCTTTTAAGGAAATAGCATCCCGGATGGCCTACGAAAATGAGCAAGTAGCCCGCAATAAGAAGTATAAATGTATGAAAGAGCTCACCGATCTCATCCGGGACAACCCGTTGCTGTCTGATAACCAATAACTTAATATTTTTTTACGAATTCTGGTTACGAAACGAAGCCTGGCTTTGACTAATATATGTAACCGGATCTTTGACATAGTGGGAAAACGCCCTGAAGTACTTCCAGAATTGCCCTGATAAAGGGCCAGGACTTATGAAACTACTTATACAATGGCTCAACCTTGCTTTATTTTCCGTACCCTATATCATCCAATGAATCCACATCCTTTTAAAGATCTATCCAATCCTTGAACAACCGTTACGCTGATTTGAAATACACTTTTGTCCAATCCTTGTTAAACCACGGCCTTTAAGAAATACCTTCAAATCCAATCCTCGAAAGACCTTACCTCTGAGACGCCTTAAAGTCAACGTACCTTCGAAACAGTAATCTACAGTAATCCGTTATCCGGCCCTCGTAAAACATGTTTGATGCTTAACAGCCTTGTAATCCATTATCTTATGAAAGCGTTGACTTTGTTCAATCACAATCTATATATGTAACTTCCCGGGCGTTTTCCCACTTTTTAATTCAACCGCTAACTCACCATTATATCAAGTTAAACAAAATGACACCCCAAACGCACGAGCAGCTTGTCGATCAGTTCGATCACCAATACAATATCCTAGGAGAAAAGGAACCGATCGGACCAAAGGGAGCTGACACAAACATCCAAAAAGAATGGAACCTATTACAGGTCGCCGTTGACGCCATCCGTCACCATGCGTTGGTACAACAGGTAAAAGCGGTTAGGAATCAGGTGGAGGGCTCGGCGCCCCCGATGGTTCATACTGAGGACGCAGGACACGGGGGCGCAAAACAAAAGGATGCGGCCGTGGTGCGCAGGATGCTGCCTCGTATCTTGAGTGCAGCTGCCATCCTGATTGCCCTGCTTTCGATTGTGGGAATGGGTAGAATATATTTTACTTCTTCTAAAGATATCTATGATAAATACTATACCCCTTATGAATGGGGGGCTACCCGGGGAAGTACCGGGGAAGATAGGTTGGTTCAGTATTACCAGCTAAAAGATTGGAAAGCCGTCGAACGTGTCTTTGATACAACGATGAATAAAACAGGTAAGGACTACTTCCTGACGGCTATGGCTTATATGCAGCAGCAAAATTATACGCAGGCCATCGTGGACTTTAGCACGTTGATTGGTAATAATGTTAACCAGTCAGCGCCTTATTTCCAGGATGAAGCCCAGTATTACCTGGCGATGTGTTACCTGGCTACCAATCAGACCGCCCAAGCATTACCCTTGCTGCATAGAATCGCTTCAGATCCTGCCAACGTGTATTACACCAAGGTCAGGAAGATGAGCGGCTTGGATTTATGGATTTTGCGCGCCAAGTAAAAATGGCTACTATGATGATGGCGCCAATTAATATCGCAAGCCCGGTAAGGTAGAGATACCTTACCGGGTTGTGGTATACAATGATGGGATCTGTATTGCCCATTAAAATGAAGTTCGCCCAATAGTTGGGCGTCGTATAAATGGCATCACTGTGTATATAGTCCAGTTTTGCCAGTCGTAGGGCCTGGGCTTTGGAAAAACCTTTTTCCAGATAGGCATGCAGCCTATGCAAAATAAATGCCGCTGCCCCGTCGTCTGCTGCCCAGAGGCTATTGACGGTAGAAGCGCAACCCGCATATAAAAACCCCCTGGACAAGCTCATCATTCCTTCATTATCCACCAATTCTCCCTTTCCACTTTCACAGGCACTAAGGATGATCAGATCCGTAGAGTCTAAATTCAAAGCATATAATTCCGGCAGGTACAAATTGTTTTCTCCGGGATCTTTTTGGGTTGGATAAAAACATATCCTGGAACTCAGGTTGTCACTCGGATCACCCACCGCGTGTGTGGCCAGGTGAATCACCGGATAGCGGTTGACCTGGCTCAAAAAAACATCCTTTGTCGCCTTTGCGGCGGTATATTGATTGCCAGGTAATCCGCTGATTTCAGCCAGTGACCCGGGAAGGGAGGGCATAAACCCGTCGTTATCCCAAAAACCCCTTAAGGAAAAGGGCGCCATGGACAAAACCGCGTATTGTTGGAAGGGTTGACCTGCGTGTAAATAGGGTGGAACCATGAATCTGGCGGACAGTTGATAACTGATGGTGGTGGTTTCCAGCAGGTAAGTATGCTGGGGTCCGGCTGGAAGTGATTCAAAAGGAAGCAAACTAAATACATTGTCCGGAATCACAATCCATTCATTTATTCCTGGCAGGGCATGCTGCAAAGGCTGAACCAGGTGGCTGTACAAAGCGCTTTGGAGCGCCGGATTTCCAAACCGATGTCCCTTATCGGTATTGCTGAGGAGCGAAATCCAGTTACTGACTTCTTCCTGGAGCTGGGGTAGGGAATCCAGGTATAGATAATGAAATCCGTGTTCGGTTATCAGGAAGACGTGCAGCCCTAAAGTCGAAACGAACATACTTACGATGGCTTGCTCAGAAGTAAGGCCGCTTTGTAAATCTTTAACCCGAGGACAGGAATCCCCGAATTTCATTTGGTAGTAGGCATTGTTTTCCTCCATGCTTTTTTGGATGGAGGATAAAGCAATTTCATAATCCGCTTTGCGGCTGGCTATATCCTGGGTTGTGTTTTTACCTTGATCCGGATCACTTTGCAATTCCAGACGGGCAATATTATACTTGATTTCCCGCTGTTTGGCCAGCAGTTGAGGATCCGTCCCCTTCATTTTTTGATAACTGAGCTCTTCAAGACCCCCACTGAGAATGGAAGCCTTGCTTTTTTCTGCTATAGAGAAGGCTTCCTCCAGGTATTGATCTTTGGGATGAAGCCGGTCCATTTCCACGCAAGTAAGGAACGCATTTTGATACAGGTCCCGGTTATTCTTCTTAAGGAAGATTTTAGCATCGTCGGTCGTATAGGTGTTTTCGATATAGCGGAATAATTTCAGGGCGCTCCGGTAGGCATTCAGCGATTCTTCCAGGTAAGCTTCATTTTTCCGGTGGGTATACAGGAGCTCCAATACCAAAGCCTTATAGGATAGGGCATCGAATAGCCTGTAGTTGGCAAATGATCCAATAAATGCCTGGGGATTTTGGTGTATGTCGGTGGAGGAGAAGTTCCCGGAAAAGGTAATGATGGCCCGTTGTAAATAGTCCACTGCCGGAAGTTCCTGATCGGAAGACATCAGCACTTGTGCGCGGTACAAATCATTGGTGCCCGCGTCAATCCTGTTTTGATTGGCCGGATCAACGCCCTGGCTCCATTTGTTAAGATAACTTATGGCAGAGTCCTCCTTACCCAGCAGGTATTCTGTATAGGCCATTTCATTATAGACGGCCGGCAATTCTTTCGGGTTGACTTTTCGGAATAAGGCCAGGGCCTCGACAAATTGATTAAGCCCGATATAAGATTTGCCCATGTTTAAGTACAATTGGGAGGAGGATTGTCCAAAACCCAATAATTGCCGGTACATGTCCAACGATTCTCGGTACTGACCCAGCTTGTACAAGCAACTGGCTATGTTGTTTTCAAAGTTGATCTGGGAAATTTTATCCGAAGGGCGTTCCCGCCGGACAATTTCGAGAGACCTGGAAAAATCGTCGGTGGCCTGCTGATAATTACCGCTTTCATAATAAAGCGCACCCAGGGCATTGTAGAGACGGTCCAGTTCCTTAAGCCTTGGATATTTGTGTGCCAAGGCTTCGGCCTTACTCAATACGGTGTAAGCCGAGTCGAAATAACCCAGCTTGTAGTAATCAGGCCCCGCATAAATATAAATATTGAAATAAAGGGAGTCTCCCCACTCCGGATGCCTGTTTAAGCACCTGACAGCACCTGAATAGGCCATAAGGGCCTTATCCGGGAGGCCTTTCACATCCAGTAACACGCCTTTTTTGAGATAGGATTGAAAGAGGACATCTTCCAATCGGTGAGAAACCTCCAGGTCGGTGATAACGGTGGTGAATAAATCCAAGGCCTTGGCATCCGTGGTTTCCGTCGGATGGGCCAGGGTATAATAAGCGCTTGCCTGCTGATAAATGGCGGAAATTTCATCCGCTGTATGGGTGCTTCCGGCCTTCGTGTGCAGGGTGAATAAAAACAATATGACCACTGACGCGAAAGCCTTTCGGCGCATTGGATTGGATTTAGTGATGCCCTACATTGACGATAACCAGTTGTGGCGGACGTGGTGAAACGGGTGCAGGGGCGGGTGTGGCGGCGGGTTTGGCAGTAGTAGTGGTAGTCGTACCCGTCGTCGTAGTCTTTGTTGTCGAGTTAGTGTTAGTGGCCGTGGAGGTATTGGAGGTGGTTCCAAAAGTCGTCATCTTGGCTTCCCCTACCGTTCCCTGGCTACTATTACTAGCCGATATTCCAGGAATGGCATTCAATCCGGCGATGGACCGGTTGGCCAGACTGGCCGGAACATGGCTTAAGTCTGTATAATAGTGTAATTCTACTGTTATTTGCTCAATGGCGCCACTTGCACCACCTAACTTGTAAGATACGGTTACTTTTTTTGTATCTCCGTCGGCTGCATGGTCTCCAAACAGCCCCGCTACGATAGATTGGCTCAGGTTGATAGCCCCAGAGGCTGGATCAATGACCAGGTGTTCATCCCCATCCTCAGATCGGCTTTCGAAGGCGCCTATGTTGGCCGAGGATACAGCTATGGGGCTGATCAAGGTGTCGCTGGTTCCCATCAGGTAAACTCCATCAGGATAAGTAATGCCACTCAGAATGACTTGAGAATATAGGGTATCCAGGCTTCCATCTTTAATGAAGCCGACATTGTACCGGGCTCCCTTTTCACTCCTATAGGCATCGATGACACCCGTCTGGGGATTGATGTATAGTCCCTTGGGCCAGGATACATAAGTTCCGGAACCTAAATGGCTGATCGGGGAAAAGACTTGATAAGATAGACCTGTAACCGTGAGTATGCTATCACCATAATAGGGGGATTCCGAAGGATCTTCGGAAAACCGGGATACTCCCGAATTAGAGGTGGAAGAGGCTGCCGGGCCGGGCTTGTCCGCGTTTTTGGTACATCCGGATACTACCACAACGCACAGGGACATTAAGCCATAGCGGCGAAACATCGAAATCATCATAAGTACGAATTTTACTTGCGGTATTACTAGGATACGGGAATTAGCTGTAATACTACAGCTAATCCCTTAATTTCCATAACTTTTTTGCGGGCAAATGCCTAACCATTTGTTAATGGACCCTCCCTTAGGAGCCTTGTGAGCCTTGTGTGTCCACAGTCCTGCCTTGCATGGTGCGTTTCTTCACCTGCATTTTGTCAATGACGCTCTTGTCGATGAGCAAACGAGCCTCTACGCCTTTGGGTTGGATATAATAGGTGTTGCCTTCATAGATGACCTTACCCCTTCCCCCATTGGTCCAGTCCTGGGCCAATATTTGATAGATATTAGTGCTTCCATAGGTGGGAACGCCAAAACTGAGGTATTGTCCGTCTCCGGATTCAAAGGCAACGTTCAGAGAATTGGAATAGAATCCCGTGCAGATGCCGGGGGTATTCCTTTTGAGTTCAATGATGTTGAGGTAGTGTCCATTGACCAGTTTTACCTTACCGGAGGTTACCTTAGCATCCCTGGAAGAAACTTCCCTTCTTAATTCCACATCACGGTCAACGAAGAACTGAAGTTTTTCTACATTTATTCCATTTTTCTCAATTCGGGTACGTACATCGGAAGTAAAATAGGATTTGGATGAAGCGCAAGAAGTCAACATCACTATTCCCAGTACACACGAAGCGCATTTGTTGAAGAGGTTCATAGCCGGTCAGAATTAATTGGTTCAATGGGATTAGAGTATTTTTTTTAATGAACGTTTAACGCGTATGTAGTATTATTTCAATTTTAACAATTTTCCGTAATTTTCATTAGTCTAAAAAATCTTATACGTGCCGCCGATTCTTGAAGTTACCAACCTTGGAAAAACCTATCAAAGCGCAGGAAAAACCCTCAGCGTTTTACACGACATCAATTTCAGTATAGAGCAAGGGTCCACCAATGCCATCATCGGTCCTTCTGGGAGCGGCAAGACAACTTTACTGGGGATCTGTGCCGGCCTTGACCGGCCTACGGGGGGACGGGTCATCCTACAAGGGCTGTCTTTAGGGATCATGTCGGAAGACCGGCTGGCCCGGCTCAGGAATGAATCTGTAGGGTTTATTTTCCAAAACTTTCAACTCATGCCCAGCCTGACGGCCTTGGAGAATGTGATGGTGCCCATGGAACTCCGGGGTGAAAAAGGTGTCAGGTCCAGGTGTTTGGAACTACTAAAAGAAGTTGGATTGGCCGATAGGGCCGACCACTATCCCATACAGCTTTCCGGCGGAGAGCAACAACGCATTGCCCTGGCCAGGGCTTTTTCCAATCAGCCTTCGATTTTATTTGCCGATGAACCAACCGGAAACCTGGACCAGGAAACCAGTGACCGGGTCGTGCAATTATTGTTTGGACTCAATAGAGAAAAGGGGACAACGCTGATTCTGGTCACCCATAATGCCGACCTGGCCGCTCAAACGGGGAGAGTCATCCGGATCAAAGGAGGAGCCATTATATGAACCTGCGCTGGTTGTTGTTAATGGCATGGAGGGATAGCCGTAAAAACCGCTCCCGCCTGTTTTTATTCATGGGATCGATCAGCGCAGGTATTGCTGCGCTGGTGGCCATTTATTCCTTCGGTGCTGATCTCAACAGAAGCGTGGACGAGCAGGCCGCCTCCTTGATTGGGGCCGACTTTACCGTGTCCGCCAACCGGCCCCCGGATACAGCGCAAGCCCGGTACCTGGCTCAGATTGGACCCACCCGTTCTGAGGAAGAGCAGTTCAATTCTATGATCTTTTTTCCCAAAAACGGTTCCAGCAGGTTTGTACAGGTGCGCGCGCTGCAAGGTGGATTTCCTTATTATGGACAATTAGAAACCCAGCCTCAATCGGCGGCCGTTGGTTTTCGCAACAAGCAGGCAGCTTTGGTGGACCATAGCCTGATGCTGCAATACGGCATGAAAGTGGGAGACTCCATAAAGGTAGGATATCTTACGTTTATTATTGAAGGAGCCTTGGATAAAGCGCCCAATCAATCCGGGTTTTCTGCCAGCCTGGCTCCTGTGGTATACATTCCGCTCACGTACATGACAGCTACCGGATTATCCCAACGCGGCAGTCGTATCCTCTACAAATGGTACTATCAATTTGCTAAAGACACCGATGTAGATGCGCTTGCGGACAGGGTTACTCCTTGGCTGGACCAACACGGCATGTCCCATGAAACCGTAGCCATGCGTAAGGAAAATACGGGGAAGGCTTTTGAAAACATGACCCATTTCCTGAGCCTGGTGGGCTTTGCCGCTTTATTGTTGGGATGCATTGGTGTAGCCAGCGCTGTTCAGATTTATATCAGGGAAAAATCGCCCACCATAGCCGTCATGCGATGCCTGGGCGTGACCGTACCCAAGGCTTTCTGTATCTATTTATTTCAAGTAGCGGGTATAGGATTAATCGGATCATTGATCGGGGTAGGAGCGGGGGTTTTGCTCCAGTGGATCCTTCCTATGGCCTTTGGGGACTTATTGCCCGTAGAGGTGAAGACAGCCATATCCTGGACCGCCATCGGACAAGGATTGGTCATCGGGTTGGTGATCGCTTTATTGTTTGGGTTCCTGCCACTACTATCCATACGGAGGATAACGCCCTTATATACGCTTAGGTCCAGCTATGAAAGAAGCTTCCAATCCCTGGATCCCTGGCGCTTTCCCGTATACCTGGGCATGATCGCTTTCATTACCTGTTTTGCCCGCATCCAGATGAAAAGCTGGACCCAGGCAGCTTTTTTCACCCTGGGTCTACTCCTGGCCTATGCCTTGCTGACCTTGGTGGCCATAGGATTGAGGCGGGTCCTTCGTTCCATCATGCGCAACAGCCGTTGGCGGTTTTCTGTCAGACAGGGTTTTGCCAACCTCTACCGACCCAACAACCAGACCATCGTGCTGGTCGTGGCCATAGGACTGAGTACAGCATTGGTGTCGGTTATGTTTTTCACCCAGGATATTTTGATGGGTCAATTGGCATTGGCCTCCTCAAAAAGCCAGGCCAATACCATCCTTTTTGACATTCAAACCGACCAGGAAAAGTCCCTGGATTCCCTGATTAAAGCCCAGGGAATGCCTGTACTCGAAAAAGTCCCCATTTTAAGCATGCGCATTAACGCCATCAAGGGATTTACTTCAGACGCGCTTAAAAAGTTGGATACCCTTCAGGAATGGCGTTGGGCCATGGGAGAAGAACTCAGGGCTACCTATAGGGATCATTTGTCCACGACCGAGTACATTACCAAAGGCAAGTGGACCCCCAGGGTAGGCCCGGGATCAACCTCCGGTGCTGCTGCGCCCCCTGGCGCTTCCATGGGAACAACCCCCGGTGCTCCCTCAGGAGGTGCCCCCGGCGCTGGCGCGGGAGCGCCCGTTCCGGTTTCCATGGAGGAAGGCTATGCCAAGCGGTTGGGTTTGCATATTGGAGATCTCATCCGATTTAATGTGCAGGGTATGGAGCTGACAGCAGAAGTAGGCAGTCTACGCAAAGTGGAATGGAACCGCATGCAAACAAACTTCCGCTTTGTCTTCCCTGCTGGTGTACTCGAAGACGCACCCCAGTTCCGGGTCATACTTACCAGAACTGCTTCCCAGGAGGCCTCTGCTCATTTTCAGCAATTGGTTGTACGGCAGTTCCCCACAGTATCCTTGATTGACCTTAGCGCTATTTTATCCATTCTAAGTTCCATTATCGACAAAATTGGATATGCCATACATTTTATGGCCAGTTTCAGCATCCTCACCGGGCTAATCGTACTCATCGCTTCTGTCCGCAACAGTAAGTACCAAAGGTTACAGGAAAGTGTACTCTTGAGAACGCTGGGCGCCAGCCGCCGCCAGGTATGGACCATCAATGCCCTGGAATACTTTTTCCTGGGCGCCATTTCTGCCATCACAGGCCTTTTGATCGCCGTGTTAGGATCCTGGATGATGGCCAGGTATTTGTTTAAACTTCCCTTTAGTATTCATGCATTGCCTGCTATTGGATTGCTAGGGGTCGTTTGCCTGTTGACCACGGGCATAGGATTATTAAACAGCAGGGGCATATTGAATAGGTCAACCCTGGAAGTATTAAGAACAGAAGTATGAAACAATTGATATTAGCCTTTGGGCTGGTCTTCCTTTTGGCGTCTTGTGGCGCTGGATCGGGCAAGGGCGCTCACGATGATAGCGCTACGGTCAGTCCTGGCGCACAATCCACTACGCCGACCAGTGATTCGGTCCTCCCGAAAACCGACGCCGGGGCTTCCAAAACGGACACCGGGACTTCGAAAACCAGCGCCGGAACTTCGGCTGCTGGTGCAACAAGGACCATTCTGTTTTTTGGGAACAGCCTGACGGCGGGATATGGACTTGCAGACCCTTCCCAATCTTTTCCTAGTGTCATCCAACATCGTATAGATTCCTTACATTTACCTTATAAGGTCATCAACGCAGGTAACAGTGGGGAAACTACGGCCGGAGGCAATGCACGGATCGATTGGGTACTCCATCAACCAGTGGATATTTTTGTGCTGGAATTAGGCGCCAATGATGGGCTCAGAGGGCTGCCCTTGACAGAAACCAATAAGAACCTTCAAGCCATCATCGATCGGGTGAAGGCAAAATATCCAACTTGTAAGATCCTTTTACTAGGCATGCAGGTGCCCCCGAACCTGGGGCAACAATACACCAGTTCCTTCAAAGCCATATGGCCTGCGCTGGCCCAGAAAAACAATGTATCGTTGGTGCCATTTGTATTACAAGGGGTAGGAGGGGTGCCCAGCCTCAACCAGGCGGATGGCATTCACCCCACGGCCCAGGGTGCCATCATCGTGGCTGATAATGTGTGGGTAGTGTTAAGAGGGATGCTTTAGGCGCCTGAACTGTGCCGCCCAAGTTGAGACGCTCGTCGCTGACGGGCTGCATGTGGACCGCTTTTAATGCCTTATATCCTGTAAAAATTGCGTGGGCGTTTTTCCAAATTCCTTTTTAAAGGCTTTGGTGAAATAGGACTGACTCTGTATCCCGATGCGATACATCACTTCTGTAAAGGGTACGTCTTCGTGTAACAAAATCTGAACGGCTTTCTTGAGCCGTATGGTCCGTACAAATTCGCCAATAGATTGTCCGCTGATTTGCTTTATTTTCTGATAGAGTTTGGTACGGCTCATGCCCATCTCTGCGCATAAATAATCTACATCCATGTCTGGATTGATGAGTTGGGAGTCAATGACTTTCAGAAGGGTGTCCATAAATTCCTTATCCTTCTGGGAATGCACCAATTCCCTGGCTTCTGCCCTGTAATCCTGGGTATAGTGTTGTTTAAGTTTCTGTTGTCTGCTGAATACATTGCGTACCGTGGCCTGTAACAACGCTATGCTCAAGGGTTTGGTGAAGTAATAATCTGCACCGGATTCTACGCCTTCCATTTTGGCCTGGCTGGTATCTTTAGCCGTGAGCATGATAAAGGGAATATGGCTGGTGGAAAGATCTTGTTTGACCAGGCGGCAAAGTTCCACTCCATTCATGCCAGGCATCATGACGTCACTGATGATCATGTCCGGGTATAACTCCAGGATCAGCTCCTGAGCTTCTTTCCCGTCTATTGCGGTCCTCACCTGGTACTCGGGGCTAAAGCTGTCACCGAGGAAATTCCTTAGCTCTTCGTTATCCTCCACGATCAGGATCAGTGGCGCTTTGACCCCGGCGGAGACGCCAGCACCTATGCCCCCAGTCGCCCCGGCGTCAGGATCTGCGCTTATGCCCGTCGCAGTGCCGGGCGGCAGCCACCTGGCGCCGGGTTGAGGTGAAGCCCCTCCATCCCTTAAGCTTTCCAGCTGCACCTGACCAGCCCTGGCTCCAGGTATCCATTTTTCCTGTTCACTATAGTCGGTTTCCCCGTAAGGAATACCCACTATGATTTCTGTGCCCCGCTTCCTCTCACTGAACACGCTTATGTCCCCTTTATGAAGCTGGGTCAAGCTCCGGACAAAAGCCAGGCCCACGCCGGATCCCAGATGGGTTTCGGAGATACGGTAATACCTTTCAAAGAGGTGAGCTATGGATTCTTTGGAAATACCGATTCCTGTATCTGCTACGCGGATGTACCTATAGTTACTGGCCCTGAACTCATTTTTTAAGATGAGTTCATTCGCATAAGATGGGGTAAAACCATCGAGGGAATCCAGGAGTTCCAAGGTAATGCTACCACCTTTATCGGTATACTTAAATGCGTTGTGTAATAGGTTTAACACGATTTTCTCCAGAACCTGACGATCAAACCAGGTGATTTCTTGGGAGCCGGCAGCGGACCCAGAGCCGGACCCGGGATTGGTTTTAATGAAAAAGCGTATGTTTTTCTCTGTTGCCCAATCTGTAAATTCCTCGGAGATCTCTTCCAGAAATAAGGATAAGTGCCCAGGCATGACGTGCAGGGCCATGGATCCTGTCTCCAGTTTGCGGAAATCCATGAGTTCATTGATCAATCCCATCAGCCTTCCCGCATTGCGATGAATAGAGGCATAGTAATGTTGGAGGGAAACAGGACCTTCGCTGTGCAGCAGTCTTTCAGACTGACCCAATATAAGGGTGAGCGGTGTCCGGAGCTCATGGGAAATATTGGTGAAGAACTGGAGCTGAACCTGGTGTATTTCCTCTCTTTTTCTTTCCTCCAGTTTGGCTAATTCAAGATTCCTTTTAAATCGAAGGTAGACAGCCGTACTTCCGATAATCAGCAAAGCCATGAGGGCAAAGAACCAACCCCTTTTCCAGAAAGGAGGGGCAATAACAATGGTTACCCTGGCGCCTTTCTCATTCCATACGCCATCGTTATTGGATGCTTTTACCTGAAAGGTATAGGTGCCTGGATCCAGGTTGGTGTAGATGGCCCTGTGCGCGTTACCCACGTTTTGCCAGTCTTTATCGAAGCCCTCCAGCATATACGCATACTGGTTATTCTCCGGAACAGCATAATTGAGGGCTGTAAAAGTGAAGCTAAAGGTGGATTGTTTGTAATTCAACTGGAGGGTATCCCTCACCGGCATCTTCTGATCAAATACCTGTATCCCGGTGATATAAACGGGGGGTATATAGGGGTTTCGCTGGATGTCCCTGGGATAAAAGGCATTGAATCCATTGGTTCCCCCAAAAAACATTTCTCCCGTAGTGGTTTGCAAATAGGCCCCTGCTTCGAACTCCAGTCCCTGTAAGCCGTCTCCCTCGTTATACCGGTGAAACTCTTTGGTTTCAGGATTAAAGGACGTAAGCCCTCCTCCGGTAGAGATCCAGAAATTACCCTGTCCGTCTTCCGTCATGCCTTTGATGAATTCATGATCCAGTCCAGCTTCCCGCGTATATAAGTTAAAAGTATCCTTTACCGGATCATAAAGATAGAGCCCCGACCGACCTATCCATAATCTGCCGCTATGGTCTGTGAAAATCACACGTATGTCCGGACTCCTGCCTTCATGGGTAAAATAGTGGGACCATCTTCCTGTATGAATATCCAACTTGTTCAATCCACCATCATCCGTGCCTACCCATATGTTTCCATGTGCATCTTCCTGTATGGATACCATGTTGCTGCCGGATATCGTTGTTTCCCCTGAGGAATCCCTGGTGACCCTGGTAAAGTTTCCACTGCTGGGATCCAGCAGGTCCAGCCCCCCGAAATATGTAGCCACCCAAAGCCTTCCCCTTCTGTCCTCAAATGTTTTTTGCACATAATTAGAACTGATGGTATTGGGGTTGGCGGAATTATTGAGGTAGCGGGTGAACTTGCCTGATTCCGGATGAAACAGGTCCAGCCCACCTTCCCAAGTGGCAATCCACCATCTTCCCTTACTGTCTTTGAAGATATCCAATACCGCATCCGAGCTAAGACTGGTTTGATCATCCGGGTTGTTTTTATAGACAGACCACCTGTTTTTTACCTGATCCCAAACGTTGAGCCCTCCTCCGTCCGTGCCTATCCATAAAAGCCCTTTATCGTCTTGGTAAAAAGTGCGCACGTCTCTGGAGCTAAGACCCGTCGCCGGTTGACTATGCGGATTGCCCGTTCCTTGAGCGGAAGCACTGAGCGTAGGGGAAGGGTATTTTCTGAATTTGAGCGCCCCTATCATGTATAAATTAAGTCCACCCCTATGGGTGCCCACCCATAGGTTCCCCTGTACATCCTCAAATAACGCAGAAACCGTGCGTTGGCTTAAGGAGGAAGGATCGGAAGGGTCATTCCGGTAGTGCTCGAAACTGCCTTTGGATGGGATAAAAAGATTTAATCCCCCATTGATGCAACCAACCCAGATATTGCCCTGACGATCCAGGCAAATGCTTTTCACCATATTTCCGGCCACGCTGCCTGGGTCCTTATCCGCATGACGATATACGGACGTAATGCTGCCGGCTCCAGCCGTCGAGCCGGACCCTGGGCCTGTACGGCCCGTGTGGAAAACCCTCAACCCGTCCTCAGCCGTTCCCAACCATAGATCCCCGGAAAGATCCGGCTGAATCACCAGAATAGCAGGTAAAGAAATAAGGGAAGCAGCTCTTGAAGCGATATTCATATAGGATAATCCCTTTTCCGACCCTATCCACAATACATTATCCTCTGTTTGGGCTATACTATAGACTTTATGACCCATATGGGGGGCGGAGTCCTGGAAAGCGTCGAACCCCAATCCGTCGGATTTCATACGACACAGCCCTTGGCCATCCGTTCCAATCCAAACCTTACCCGTTTTATCCACATACAAGGTATTGATGGCCGTGGCGCTCAGATACCGCGTAAAGGTTTGTGTAACAGGGTTAAACCGGTTAAGCCCATCGGAGGTGCCTATCCAAAGGGTATGGCTACGGTCTTCCGCCAGACACCGGACATAATTATCGCTGAGGCTTACGCTATCACCAGGGACATTCCGGAATACCCTCATCTCATTACCATCATAGCGGTTCAAACCATCCCGGGTAGCTACCCATATAAAACCCTTACTATCTTGAAAAATGGATTCAATCGTGGAGTTGGACAGCCCCTGTCCATATCCTATATGCCTGAAATGTAAAGGTTGGGGTTGGGCAGCAGCTGGCATGATCCAGCATAATCCGCATAGCAGCATTAACCAAATTCGGAGACCAGGACTTCGCATCGTAGGGGTTAAAATTACAGTATTTGCTATTGTACCCGTCTTCATGGGCTTGAAAAAGGATGATAGAGCAATAAAAATGAATCCCAGAGCAAAACCTCCGGATCAAATGGACCTAATTTGCTCCTTGTAATATCTTAAGGTATATGGCTATGTGCAAATGGTTATTCTGGCTCTGTTGTTTTTGGATGCTTACCTCTGAAACGGATGCACAAACTTTATCCCACCGGGTGGTATCTTTTGATGAGGATTGGAAATTCCACTTGGGTAATGCAGCAGATCCAGCAAAGGATTTCCATTTTGGCGTGGCAAATGTTTTTTCCAAATCCGGAAAAGCGGAAGGAACGGCCATCGATCCTACCTTCAACGACACGGACTGGCCCAATGTCCAATTACCCCATGACTGGGCGGTTGGCCTTCCTTTTGTATCCTCACCCAATGAAGACGTGATGACGCATGGCTATAAGCCGGTAGGTGGATTGTATCCTGAGTCGAGCATAGGCTGGTACAGGAAACGATTTTTCATTCCTGTGGAGGATTCCGGAGCAAGGACCCTGGTACGTTTCGATGGTATTTTCCGGGACGCCCAGGTTTGGGTGAACGGATTTTACCTGGGTAGAAATATGAGTGGGTATCTGGGTATGACTTATGACCTGACCGACTACCTGGATTATCACAAACCCAACGTCATTGTCGTGCGTGTAGATGCCTCTGAGTATGAAGGATGGTTTTATGAGGGCGCTGGCATATATCGACATACCTGGCTGGAAACCCTTCATCCCCTGCACGTAACTACTGATGGTATTTATGTGCATTCCGAAGCGCAGCACCTGGATACATTAGGCCTAAAGGCGGACAATGCCATTATCCACATTGACGCAGACATTCAGAATGATCAGTTTCAGGATGCATCCTGCACAGTGGAGTCTTATATTACAGACCGGAGTGGGCGAAGGGTCAGTGAGCCAGTAAGCCAAAACATACAAGTGAGCGGCTCATCAAAAACGACCGCTTACTTACAGATACCCTTAAATCAACCCAATCTTTGGTCCCCAGAACATCCCTACCTGTACAGAGCCATTACCGTAGTGCGTAAAGGCAATGAAATATTGGATACGGTCTGTACCCGCTTTGGGATTAAAACCCTGCGCTTTGACGCCAGCCAGGGCTTTTTTCTCAATGGACTGTCCTTGAAAATTAAGGGGGTCAATTGCCATCAGGACCACGCAGGGGTAGGATCTGCTGTTCCCGACGCCATTCAGTATTATAGGGTGAAACAGCTAAAGGCATTAGGCGTCAATGCTTACCGTACCTCCCATAACGCACCCACTCCCGCACTACTGGACGCTTGCGATAGCTTAGGCTTATTGGTGTTGGACGAACAGCGCTTACTGAACAGCAGCCCAGAATACCTGGATCAGTTTCGAAGACTGATTCGCAGGGACAGGAGCAGGGCTTGTGTATTCCTTTGGTCCGTAGGCAATGAAGAAGGCTATATTCAGACCCGTCCCGTAGGCAGACGGATTGCCCAAACCCTTATTCAATTAGCACATAGCCTGGACCCTACCCGCACCTGCACGTATGCCGCGGACCTTCCTAATGTATTTCATGGGGTTAATGAAGTCATACCTGTAAGGGGTTTTAATTACCGTCAATTTGCCGTAGCCGATTACCACAAGGATCATCCGGATCAACCCATCATAGGAACCGAAATGGGTTCCACTGTATCAACCCGTGGGGAATATGAAAAAGATTCCCTGAAAGGCTATTTACCCGATCAGGACAGCACCGCACCCTGGTGGGCTTCCAGAGCAGAGACCTGGTGGCGTTTATGCGCTGACCAGCCTTGGTGGTCGGGGGGCTTTGTGTGGACTGGTTTCGATTACAGGGGAGAACCTACTCCTTTCGCGTGGCCCGTCATCCACTCCCATTTCGGGATCATGGATGATTGCGGATTCCCTAAAAACATTTATTACTATTATCAGTCCTGGTGGACCGATAAGGACGTGGTACATATTTCTCCGCATTGGAACTGGAAGGGAAAGGAAGGTCAGCCTATAGATGTTTGGGTGAATTCCAATGCAGATAAAGTCGAATTGAGGCTCAATGGAAAGTCATTGGGTACTAAGGATATGCCCAGAAACGGTCACCTCCGGTGGTCCGTACCCTATGTTCCTGGAAAATTGCAGGCGATTGCCTTTAAACAAGGAAGGAAGTTTCAAACCAGCGTGGAAACAACCGGGACACCATTTCGGTTGGTCTTGGTGGCCGATACCAGTAACCTCAAAGCTGACGGAAGAGACGCCCTGGCCGTGAACGTACACGTGGTGGATCAGCAGGGAAGGGAAGTACCCGATGCCCAAAACCTGATTCATTTTTCGCTTGAAGGACAGGGCGCTCATTTTATAGGCGTTGGCAATGGAGACCCCTCCAGCCATGACCCGGAACAGTTTGCTTCCGGAGTCTGGCAAAGGCCCTTATTCAATGGGAAATGCCAGATTATCTTACAATCTGAAAAAGTAGTGTCAACTTTTACACTAAGGGCTAAGGCCGATGGGCTTGAGGATGGGACCTTTGTACTGAGCACGGGAAAATGAACAAAAAAAATGATCAATTGAGCAAAGCGTTATGTGCAGCACTAATTAATTTGTAGATCTCTTAATAGCATTATGAAACAAAAGTTGATTGCTTGTGTATTGGTATTGTCGGGATTAATAAGCTGTTCCAAATCATCGAATCAACCAAAGGGGAACGCCGGAGGCACCGATACGACTACTTTCGCTTTTACCGCTGGGGCGGACGTGAGCTGGGTGACCCAAATGGAAGCTTCGGGCGTTGCTTTTTTTGATACCACCGGCACCGTAAAGGACCTGTTTGCCATTTTAAAAGAAAAGGGCATCAATGCCATCAGACTCCGGGTTTGGGTGAATCCAACCGGTGGATATTGCAATACGGCCGATGTAGTAGCAAAGGCGCTCAGGGCTAAGGCTGCGGGTATGAACATTCTGATTGACTTTCATTACAGCGACACCTGGGCTGATCCTGGGGATCAAACGGTTCCGGCAGCCTGGGCCAACTTATCTTTTTCAGGTTTGGATTCTGCCCTGGGCGCTTACACCACTGCTGTATTAGATACCTTACAAAATAATGGCATTACCCCTACCTGGGTTCAGGTAGGAAATGAAGTGTCCAATGGCATGTTGTGGCCTATGGGACAAGCTTCTACCAATATGGCCCAATTTGCTACGTTGGTAAGTACAGGATATAAAGCGGTCAAGTCCGTTTTCCCAAAATGCAAGGTGATCATACACCTGTCTAATGGGTATGACAATGCCGTTTATCGTTGGTTATTTGATGGACTGAAGGCCGGTGGCGCTTCCTGGGATGTGGTCGGTATGTCCATGTATCCAACCGATGCTACCTGGCAAAGTCAGGATAGCTTGTGCCTGGTCAATATGCAGGATATGGTTAGCCGTTATGGGTCCCAGGTGATGATATGTGAAGCAGGATACGCGGTGAGTGAACCAACGGAGGCCTTAACTTTTCTTTCAGACCTGATAACTAAAACCAAATCTGTTAGCGGAGGCATAGGCGTTTTATATTGGGAGCCCGAAGCCTATAACGGTTGGCAGGGTTACCAAATGGGTGCATTTAATCAACTGGGTAGACCTACCCAGGCGCTAGATGCGTTTTTAACTCCTTAAGGATCGGTCAACCCCGCGCTGCCGTCAGGACATCCGACGGGCTGTCTAAGGTAGCGATGAGGGAGGGGGCCGCCGGGCCCCCAGACCGAAACTTTGGACATACAAGTTGTATATTTGGGGATGATCCAACGATGGAAATTGACCCAGTTAGATGGCATGGAATGTACTTCCGGTGAAAACCTTATCCATCACTTTCCTTTTCATTTTCACTATGCGTATTCCATAGGCATATCTTTAAAGGGCTTGCAACGCTTTGAACTGCTTGGCGATTCTTTTATAGTGCCCCCAGGATCGATGATGCTCCTCAATCCCGAGGAAATGCACGCTCATTTTTCGCTCAATGATGTAGGGTGGAGCTATAAGATGCTCTACGTGCATACCGATGTCGTTCAATACCTGAGAAAGAAGGGTTGGTTGAACCCTACAGAACAATTGTTTGGTCGCACCATATTGAGCCATGCTGCTTCCTATGCCGATTGGAAGCATTTCTTTGATGAAACCGAAGCCATGACCGAAGCGGCTTTATTTTCCTTGATCAGTAGCGTATTCAGGGTGGGAGGCCCTAAGCCGGACATCGGCCCCGCGCCAACCCTGATGGATGACATAAAAAAATACCTGGAAGACCATTTCCCTGAAAAGTTGAACCTGACTTCCCTGGCTAAAAAATTCCATGTAGATAAGTTTCAGCTCATCCGCCAGTTTAAAAGGCACACTGGTGTTACACCTCAGGTGTTTTTAACCATCGTCAGGGTTGAAAAGGCCAGAAAATACCTGGATGAACAGTATCCCTTAGTAGAAGCGGCCCTGGAAGCAGGTTTTTACGATCAGAGTCATTTCCATCGCTATTTCCAGCACTTCACCAGCTTTACACCAGGGCAATACAAAGCGCGCCAGGCCACAGCCGTAAGCCCGACCGACTCCAACTCGCGCAATATTTTACAAGACCAGCGTTGATCTGTTTCCGAACTTTGGGCCATCAATAAAACCTTAGTATATGCCATTCGTTCAAATCAGCCTGGGTACCCAGCATTCAGAGGAGACCAAAACCGGAATTTCCGATGCTATTCACCAAGCTTTGATAGAAGCCTTCAACATCCCTAAAGACGATTTCTTCCAGGTATTCCGTGCTGTTCCCAGCAAAGACCTCCAATTTCCCCAGTCTTATATGGGTGTAGCACATACCGAAGACATCATTTATGTGGAGATCATTGCCAGAGGAGGTAGGACTCCTGATCAGAAGAAAAGCCTCTATCAACAGATAGCCACGGGAATTTCGGCCAATACCCCCATCAAAGCCTCGGATGTAATCATCATCCTCGTGGAAAACACCTTGGAATGTTGGTCCTTTGGAAACGGGATTGCCCAATACCTGTAACCCATGGCAGACATTATCAAAAGAAACCTGCTGCTCAGGGTAGACCTGTCTCCGAGAAAGCTGGATCGGGTAGAAGCGTATGAAATCTGTTTCGAACCCGGTCAGATAGGGGGATTACACCTGCATCCCTGCCCGGTATCCGGCTACATTGTGCGTGGAACGGCCCGGATGCAAATAGAAGGTCAACCACCCCAGATCCTTCCTGCGGGGAGTGCCTTTTTTGAACCTCCTTTAACCAGGATAATAGAATTTAGTAATCATTCGGCAGAAGCGCCTATGATTTTCATTGCGTATTATTTGCTCAACGGTGATCAACCTTTAATAGAAATGTTGGAGAGGTAATTACTCCCCTTCATCATCATCCTCCCTGAGGTTGGACTGCCCCAGGTCGTCGTCTTCGTCGGGTTCTTCCATTGCTTCCTGTTCATCGAGCACGTCCTTTTCGTCGGCGGGGTCTTCATCTTCCTCAGTGGAAAACAGTTCTTCCCCACCTGTGATGGTTTCGTCATCGTCCATGGGATCGTCTGGATCTAAGGGCGTTTCTGAATCATAGATGTCTCCTGTAGTAGGGTCTTCTCCTGGAAGACGGGAGACTCTTTTTTCATTATCGTAGATGTCGTCGTTCCTTTTCGGAGTCGTAGGTGTTGCCATAATGTAGGTATGTAGACAATAAAGGTACAATTCTGGCGCCGGTTCAACGCTTGATCTTTGTGTTAAATCCGGGACTCTGTTGTCGGAAACGTCTTCTTGTTGGCTTCCCATAAGGGTTGACTCTTAAGGGTTTCCCACTGAAGCCAGGTTTCAGGAGGAAAGTCAGAGACCTGGATATCAGGCTCTAATTCCATGAGGCAACGCTGAATAAATAATTGAATGGAGGTACAGGCCTGCGCCTCCCTGGAAACAGCTTCCCATGGACTGGTTTGCGCATCAATGAGATAGTGACCCAATATGTCTTCGACGTCCGATCCCCATAATGGTTCACCACTAAAGGGCGCCGTTTTTCTGGCCATCAGAAAAGATAGCAAGGCTGCACTTCTATTTAAGCGGACCTGATGTAATACCTGCTCAGGCGCGTGCGTGATTAGTGTAGCAGATAATTGGCTCAGTGTTTCATAACGGGTATCCAGGGGCTTGGAGCGATTGGTTAACCATGTAGTTCTTTGGGTTGTTTTTACCATACGTAAAGACCTGATTAGGGAGTTAAGCGATCCCCAGGGCGTATCTGGGTGCAATCCCTGTAGGCCTTCCCCAGGTTCCAATCCCAATAAGATATCTCCGGCCCAATAAGGGGTAATACCCGCACTGGCCAATAACCGTGCATCCTGAATAAAGGAAAGCAGGACCTCTGGTTTTGAAAATAACCTGGCCTCAGCCTCGCATTCGGAGAGCGCTGGCCACCTCAGGTTGATCAGCAAGGTCAACGCTTCTTTTTCCAGTCCCAATAGCCCTCCCAGGGATTCACTACGGTGGGGTCCAGCCGTGAACCAACGTAATACGGCATCCAAAGTAAGCTGCGATTCATCCAATAATTGTCCAAAATAAAACAACTGGATAAGGGTCCGAGCCGTGATCTCCATGGCCACCGGATCAATCCCGGCCTGGGCCGCCAATAGACAAAGTATTTTGTCGAGATCACTTATTTTCCATCCGGTATGCCTCCACAACCTTAAATAACGGTGTACCCTATTGAGTTTTTGTTCGTCTAAAGGAATAAGGGGGAAATCTGGCTGTTGGATGGCCTGGACCATTAAGGGGATGCCCTCCTTCCATAGGGTTTGAGCCGTTAATAATTCGACCAAATGTTCAAATGAAATGTCTGCTGCCAGCATAAAGGAATTTGCAGCGGCCATCGATGATAAAGGATCTGACATGTGCCAGATCTCCCAGGGGGTATGCGTATCGGATTGGGTAATCAAGTCCACGCTGAATGGATCCATGTGGAAATACGCAGCAGCAATGGGTAATAAATCTGGCGCGATGTCTGACCATTCTTCCCAGAGGGTTGTTCCCCTGGCTTTGCACAAGGCATGCAATTCGTCTAAGGGCCGGTGATAGGGAAGAGAATGAGGATAGAGCGTACGGGCCAGGGTTAGATAGGGATCCCCGGGATGATAAGCGCAAAGGGCATCTTCCAGGATTTCATTGACCAGTTCTATATGGGGGATGTTTGCCCCAGGCGACTCTTCGATTTGTTCCAAACGCAGAATGTCAGGCCTGCGTTGGGCCAGTGTAGTATACGCCTCATTCAATTGCCTGAGCCAATGTAGAAGCACCGTAAAGTATAGCCGGGCTGATTGCGCCATTCAGATGGTTTAGGGTCTAAAATCTTAAATAGGTAACGATTAAAAATAGGTTCCTTCTGTCCAGCGCTTACCCGTAGTTGTACCCGATTTTTATTTCAGCTATATCTATATTAACTTATGGTCAGTTCCTTCACAAAATCAATTTATGAATAGTATACTGTCTACCAATACCAGGAATTTGACTGCTTTTATCATTCGGATTACCCTGGGATTTATCCTCTTTCCACATGGGGCTCAAAAATTACTGGGATGGTTTGGGGGATATGGGTTTTCATGAACCATGGGCTTTTTTACCGGCACCTTGCACATGGCCTATATCACCGCCTTAATGGTCATCCTCATTGAATTTTTTGGCTCCATTTTATTGTTCTTCGGGTTCCTGACCCGTATAGCCGCTGTTGGGATCATCGGCCTGTTTGTGGGCATTATCTTCACCGTTCACCTCCACAATGGTTTTTTTATGAACTGGGGACTGGTCAATGGTAAGGGAGAGGGGTATGAATACCACTTATTGGTGTTGGGTATTTCCCTTGCCCTCCTGGTTGCCGGAGGAGGCGCCGCTAGTGTGGATGGCGCTTTGGCTGGATCCAAGAAACGTAAACGTTAATCTACGGTTTGGTACACAGCACCATCATCAAACTGTTGGATTAATTGGAGGCGTTTGTGCGATAGGACTTGCTGTAAGGTCAGTATGGCCGGGTTGTCTCCATCCTTGAACCAAATCAAGTATTGTTTCCCGGATTGGTAGTATTCCTTAACGGGTCCCGGAAAAGCTTCTTGTGGCAGTAACAAACAGGAACTTCCTGTGAAAAAGTATACCCCTTCGGGTGAATTGGAGTACAAGGTATATCCCGATTGAAACGGCCAGGGCTTGCTTTGCAGGTATTTAACCAGGGGCGAATCTGACCAGTCATCTTCTGTGTAACCGCCAATCCCACCTTCCATAATTTCTGAACGCCATTGGTTATCGGCTATGAGCTGAGAAGACAGAATGACCAGGAAGAAGGCCAGGGCCGCTGCCCTCCACCACCGCCTGGAATACCGCAGGGCTGCTTTTTTGGTGAAAAGGGAAAAGGGATAGGCCAGCCCGAATACCAACGGTATGTAGAGAGGGGAAAGTAAACGGCTGTCGATTTGCTCGAAGCGGGAAATCGTGGCGCTCCCCACCATAAACAGGGAATACAATAGCGCAAAGCACAGGGCAATCCTGACCAGGGCTGGATATTCTTTCAGCAGGGCTGGTAGCCCATGGGTAAAGTAAATGGCCAGCAAGGCTATAAGGATCAGGCCCAACAAAACGCTGAGGTGATAGTGTTCAATCCCGTAAAAGAACCAATCAGTAAACGTTCCCCCAAAATAAGCCAGGTTCTTCAGTAAAGGCGTGACCCCTTTTTGGCGCTGGCCCATCAGCGTTCCGCTTAAGGAATAATTCCTCCAGAAATTAATCAATAGTAAGCTGACGGAAACCAACCCAAAACAAAACAGGTGTTTGCATTTAACGCTCAAGGAGGGATAACGGTCAATCAATATGAGTAAGCCTCCGGTACCAATGAGTGTAATCCCCGCATATCGTATGGTGCAGCTTAAAGCACAAACTCCAGCCACGACGAGTAACCTGCCCATGTTGCGTTTCAGCAGGTAGTGACGCATGGCAATCATAAACAGCAAGCTGAAGATGATGAACAAGGTCTCCGACCAGAGCATGATGTATACTTCAATCAAAGCCGGACTCAAGGTGATGCAGAGCAGTAGTAAGGGTTTGTACCAGCGCGAGGTATATTCCATCCGGTCAGCCATATAGCCGCAAAGCCCTATGGCAATGGCAAACATCAGGGGACAAACCAAAGCCATGAATGCAACCGGATCTATGTGGGTAAGCTTAAGGCCAGTACCCAGTAAGAAGGGGAAGCCCAAGGGAAAGTCAATCAGTGGATGACCAGTAAAATCCACAGCCTGCCCCGAGGCAACCAGATTTCTAGCCGTACTTACATAGGAAATGGAATCAGGAGAAATCCCTATGCCCCCTCTATGGGTGAACACATAGGTAATGATGAATCCTATAATGGCAGCCCCCAATGTTTCTGCGTAAGTGAGCAGGTTCCTTTCCATGAAATCTGGTATCCTTTGCACGAATGTATCTCATTTTTCAATGGCCCCAGCGGTCCGGGCCGCCGGGTTCTTTTACTGACCCAGCGTCTTGAATAAGGTATCCCTGTACGTGTCCCCAATGGGAATGGTTTGGGTGCCTATGAATATCCTGCTCCTTTCAATAGCATCGATCTTATCCAGGGCCACGATATAAGACTTATGTACCCGCATGAATTGTGCGGGATCCAGCTTTTCTTCCATTTCTTTGATCAGCTGAAGACTAAGCGTTTTGCCCGTCGGTGTTACAATGGCGCAGTAATTTTGACGGGCTTCGATATAAAGGATTTCTTCTGTGGGTATGCGCAGTAAGCGGTGTTCCGTTTTTACGAACAGGGAATTTTTTTTGCCGGCCCCCGCAACCTCAACCTCTGCGACCACAAGTACAAGCCTTTCCCTAGCCTTTTCCACTGCCTGATAAAACCGGTCAAAACCTATGGGCTTGAGCAGGTAATCGATCACATCGTATTCATATCCATCCAGGGCGTATTCGGAGTAAGCCGTAGTAAGGATCACCTTTCCTTTCCCTGCCCTTAGTTTCATGAATTGAAGCCCGCTCAATTCCGGCATCTGGATGTCCAGGAAGATCAAGTCTATGTCGTTTTGCTTGAGGTATTGCAGGGCATCCAGGGGATTTTCCGTGGTATAGGCCAGTTCCAGGTCTGCTATCTTTTCGATATAGGCCGAAAGAATATCTATTGCCAGGGGCTTATCTTCCACAATCATGCAACGGATCATAGCTGTATTTCCATTTGACAGTGAAATTTCCCATTTTCCCGGGAAATAACAAAACGGTGCCGGTTAGGGTAAACCAGGTCCAACCTCCTGCGCACATTGGCAAGGCCTATTCCACCCGTCTGATCCTTTTGCTGGTCCTTGACTTCGTTGACGGCGGTCAAACAAAGCTTATCATGGTGGATGCGGAGGGTTATCTGTGCTGGCTGGTCGGGTTGATCGGTTACGCCATGCTTGATGATGTTCTCCAAAAAGGGCACCAGGAGTAAGGGGGTAATCTGCAAGTTGCCCGGGTCTCCTTCGATGCTATACTGTATATAGGATTTTTGTTTAGCCCCCAGCCGCTGCAAATCAAGATAATCTTTCAAATAATTCAATTCCCTTTGAAGCGGCACGTGGTCAGCCGAACCGTCATATAAACTGTAACGTAACATGCCGGAAAGTTTCAACAAAGCCTCCGGCGCATCGTCACTTTTCTGATAAGTGAGGGCATAAATATCGTTGATGGTATTGAACAGGAAATGCGGGTTGGTTTGGGATTTCAAAAAGGCCAGTTCAGCCTGGATCTTCTGGTTCCGGATACGATAAGACTGCATCAGCACGTACACGCATATCCCGTACAAATAATAGTCATCGTGATACAGTATACAGTTTTTGACATATTCATAGCGTCCATAAGGATGCCCGTTGTAATTATCAAAATGCAGGAAGGGGAGGTGTATATGGAACTCTACCAGATAACGGGTTATTACCGTAACCACTAAGGCGCCCAATAGTCCTAAAGCCGCCCTGTACCAACGGAAACGAGGATATAGATAAGGCGCTATCCAGAAATAAGCCGCATAAAAAGCCGCAATGGAGACCAGGAAGAAGCTGGATTCAAAAATCAGGAAGAAGGTAAAAGGGTTGAATCCCGAAGCCTTTACCTGAGGGCTCAGGTAATTAAATAGATAATAGTAGTTATTGAACCTATAGACTTCAAAGGCTATCAGAAAAGTCCAGGCCAGGATATGCCCAAGGAAAATTAATCGCTTCTTCTTCATAGGCGCCAAAATAGGTTTTATCCCATTTATGCGGGTGATCTATTAATGAATGCCCTCCTTTTATGGATGAACAGGTTATACCTGAAAAAGGGCTGTTGGTCAATTCCTCCCTTGTCGCCGGCGCGTTTTTTAGAGTTTTGGGAAAAACAAGTTATGAAGACCCTCTGCACCCCGCTTCTGCTGCTTACGCTCCTTGGGCTGAGTCCTTGCGTCGCCCAAAAAACGCTTACCGGCACTGGCGCCAGCGCCTATATCCCATCTCATCTATCCGCTCCTGTTTGCCAACCCCAGGGCTGGTCTCCCTTACCCAACCTGACCATCGGGGTCCAGGAAGGCATTGAACTCATGAGTGTCATCCAATACCTGGGTGGACACCTGGAGAACAATACGCCCTCTTCTTATAAAAACGACGTCCGTAAGTATTTTACCCCTTACCGCAACCATCCGGCTGTCCTGGCCATGTTCAACTTTGATTACCGGATATTTTCCGACCTCGTAGAATGTGGCCTGAGCCTGAATGGATTCCCCAACATTCAAAGGAGTCCTATTCCCGACAGCAGTGTATGGTATAAGAGCTTTTCCAAAGATACCCTGAACTGGTACCTGGACCTTTGCATGCAATTTTATAAGGACACGCATTTCCATGATTTCTACATGGCTCACCAGGAAGCGTATAAAGCCTGGGCTTCCGGACTGGCTATAAGTGTGAAGGAACCTATACGTATATTCGACAGCCTGATCGACGTAAAAGCGGAACACCACTGGCTGATTTGCATGGACCCCATCAATGATTGGGGCGCTCATACTATCATGCCTGACCTGGTGAATAGCGCTTATAAAGGATATTATATTTACCAGTTGGGTTACTTCGGAGATAAGGATAGTACGGGCAAGATGACCTTCCAGGCTGACCTCTACAACTTTGCCTGGCACGAAGGCACTCACGCCTTTACCGGTCCTTTGCTCGACAAATACAAAACCTCTGTGGATTCGCTGGATTACCTAATGCCCAATAGCCCGGCCCTAAGAAACCAGAATATACAGGATGGAGATTTTCCACATTACTTCAATGAATTGCTCCCCAGGGCTGTATCCATAGCCCTTACCCGTCAGTTCAGGAGCCAGGAGGAATATCAAAATCTATTGAACAGTGAAAAGAACAGAAGGGGGTTTGTGCACGTGGATGTCGTTGCTGACCTGATCTATACAGATTATGTGCATGAACGAAAAGTAGCCAGTTTTGAAGGCATGCTACTGGAAATCTTTGCCATGTTGCATCAAAAGTATCCGGCAAAGGCGTAGCGTTCCGGTCGAGCCGTGACGTCTTAGAAATCAAACTTTATGCGGAAGCGCAGACCCCAGGGCGACACATTGGGATTGTTGAGGTAAGTGAACCGATGCACCATGTCCACGCGTACCAGCTTAAAGATATTAGTGACACCAGCACTGGCCTCTATATAGGGGCCATTGTTGAGTATAAAGGTAGCTGGTAAGCCCCCGGAAGTCGGGAATTTCATTTGATCAGCGGTCAGGGCGGGATTGTTTTCGTCACGCACCCCACCGAAGAGGATCTTACCGGCAATGACTTCCCTGAGTTTGAGCCATTTCAGGAAGGGCACTTTATTGAAGAAAAAGCCATTGAAGTAGTGGTCAATATCCAAACCTATATAATGGTCATTGACAAACTCTTCAAAGTTCATCATGTTGTACTGGTCAATATAATAGGCATAGGACTGGTTAGCTGTGGGAATCTGCAATAAAGGGAAGGGTAATTTCCCGGTGATGTATCCTGCATCAAAGGTCACATCCGAATAACCAAAGGGCGACAGGTAAAAGCGCTTGTATATATTAAGGTGTAAGTCGTTGTAGTTATATTGTCCACCCATAAGGCCTTTCACCCCGTGCGCATAGCGGAAAGTGAAGATGGGGTATTTGTTGGCAATTGGCCCTCTACCCACTTTACCCTCAAAGTACTGCTCATGGGGAGCCCAGCGCAAGGTGGCAGACAATTCAGTGGTGGTGATGGAACTAACCGTATCCGGATCTGTTGGTGATTTTTGATAAATGTATTCAATGGATCCACCGGGCTGTTGTTGCCAATATCTCAGGCCCAGGTTATAGGACAAGTGGTCCCCAAACTCATGCACATAATTCACCCTAAATATGTGGTTATATAGCCATTTGGTATTGTCCCCCCTTTTGATGGAAGAGTAACTGCTTTCCTGGGAAAACCCATCCAGTTGCCCCGGCGTCCTGGTATCGTACTGGTAGGAAGTTTGTATATAGTTGTAGGGGTATTTGATGATGGATTTGTTGTTGATGGAATAGGTGGCGCTGCCAAAGTACTTCCATTTCTCATCCTTGGTGCCATAAGCCACATATCCTTCTACAAAATACCTCCTGCTCAGGTGAACAGTGGATCGTCCCCCAAACCGAAACTTGTCACCTTCTACCGGATTGAAGGTATAGAAGGTCGCCAGGGGGCCAATTTCAAAAGGGCCGGCCTGTTTATAACCAGCCGTCAGGACCGTGGCGTAATCCATCAGGTGTTTATAAGATTTCATACCCGTCAGGCTGTCTACGTTAAGGTAGGTTTTTTGCTCGGATGCGGTGAGGGGAGTGGCCCGGTTTTGGGTCCAGACCGTATCGTTTGGTTTCCTATCCAGTACCGTGGTATCTACGCTGGGACCCTTAAAGATGGAATCGGGTATGGAAGCAGGCGAAGTGAATTGAGAAAAAGCAAAGGACCGCTCTCCGAATACCCCTATGGTATTCTGGGTTACGCCAAAATCAGCTATCATATCCGAAAGGGTCAGATAGTAGCGCTGGGAAGTGTCTTTGGTATATTGAACATTAACCTTAAACTCCCTGACATAGTTGAGGTTACTGTGTTTAGATACCATCAGTTCGGCTTTCTTCACCGCATAATGTCCATCCAGGGTTATATACAGGGTGCCCTTGAACAATAAGTCATCCGGGTTGCGGGGCATGAAGTTCAGCTTCACCAGTTTGATATGGTCCTCTACTACCGTGTCCGTTATAAAATACATGTAGAAGGTTGGCGCCACCGTAGAGATGGGGCTCAGGAACATGGTGGTGAACAGGGATATATTATTCTCGTAAATATTGACCGGTTCGTATACCCGATTGAGCAAATTGGTGATACCCTTCATGTCTATGAACTCCCCATAATCCACACCCTTCTGGCCCAGTAATACTTGTTTTGATTTAGGAGGGTGACGCCGGTAATAATTATCTGTAAGGGTCTCAGAAATATAAAAGGGGATCAGCTTCTTGCCCGGATACTTGGTGGAATCTATATTGTCGAACAGGAATCGGTATTTCTGAAACATTTTAGGCTTTAACAGGAAAGAGGGGATCTTATCCAAAGAGATTGTTTTTTTCTCATATTCTCTGTAGGATGTATAAGGATAAGCCCTGATCTGATTGGACTCTTTGTGGTCAATCACCTGGCGGATCAACTCAACGGCTGGATTGTTCTTATTGCGGTACTTGGTTTTCTTATACTTTACCACGACGTCTGACATCCGGGTATAGGCCAAAGTCATGCGGATCGTATAAGCCTGATGAGGTTCATCCGAGATATGCAGGGTAAAAGAATTATACCCCGTGTGCGTAAATACAATTTGTTTGGTGCCGGTGGGCACCGTTATCGTAAACAACCCTTGCGGATCGGTAATGGCACCCCTGGAGGAGCCTTTGATTTTAAGACTTGAATTTTGAAGCGGGGAGTGGGTAGCGGAGTCAACAACTGTACCGGTGATCGATTTATATTGAGCCCAACTTGTCTGCCAGCAGATCAAGCAAGTCAATAAGGGGGCTATATTGGCTATAAATTTATTGATAGTCAATTGGTTGAAGCTCATGTTGGTCCGCACCTGCGCAATTTAGGCCCTGGACCGCATTTGAGCAAAAGTGGGATTGTAAACTTTTGATAAAGTCTTTCTATCCTTGAATACGCTAACTTTGTGCCAGTTGCAGATTGTGCTATCGTTTCCTTGAAATAAGGGAAAGGAAAGTCCGGACAGCATAGGGCAATCCACCGGTGAAAAGCCGGGCGCTGGTGAAGGTGGGGAATGTCCGCTCAGGCGGGCTACAACCAGCTAACACGGGCGACAGACAGTGCCACAGAAAATGACAGCCTATGTTGAGGTGTTAATGCCTCAGCAGGTGATGGTGAAAATGTGGGGTAAGCGCCCACGCATTTGTCCAGTAATGGGCAGGTGGGGTAAACCTTGGATGCTGAAATGCCACGTATATGTGCCTTTAAGGGCGGCTCGTCTTTGTTTATTGTACACCTTAGGGTGTGGAATAACGGGTGCAGGGGTAGGCAGCTAGAGGGCGCCAGCAATGACGCTCCCAGATAAATGATAGCAATCCTGACAAAGGAGACAGAATCCGGCTTATAGATCTGCAATGTAACTGAGAGCGTCCGTGGGCGCTCTCGCCATTTATGGCGAGACGCCCATAATCAGTAACGACGGCGCTTTCGCCATTATTAGACCCGCGGCGGACCTTATCCCTCGATTCCATAGCGCTCCCTGAGGAGTTCCATATGGTGCTGCATATGTCCCACAATGAGGAAGGCAATGGTCAATACGTCTATGGGTTTATTATTGGCGGTACCGGTACGGGACCAGCAATCTTCGGTAAAGCTCTCCAGGAGCATGGTAGAGGATTTACGTACCGTAAAGATTTCTTCAATAAGTCCTGGCAGGTTCCGCTTGTCCACATTGGCTATGGCCGCAAAGTCATTTTCTTCCCATCCTGGTAAGGGAGTCTTGTCTCCCCTGGCTATGCGCAGCGCCCGGTAGGCAAAGATCCTTTCCGCGTCCATGCAATGCTGTAGAACCTGAGCCACGGTCCATTTTCCGGGAGCATAGGCATAGGTCAACTTCGAAGAATGAATATTGTTCAGGAGCTGGTACAGCTCTTTCTTTTGATTTTCCAGGGCCAGGAAAACGTCGTTTTCTCCTATAAGGTCTACATATTTTTTATAAAAGGGTGCTGGATCGGGAAACACGGGTCTTGCCATATGGTTAGTAGTTTATTGAGACTTGCAAACATCCGGCCATCGTTGGGTGGGGCCTTAGTCACTGCTCAGTTTTTTCAGAGTGGATTTAGGGATTTGTTTCCCTTTAATGGTTTCGGCCAGTTTTACCGCACTAAATGCGTTGACGATCCCTCCCGACTTACAAAGTTCAGACATAGGGACCATTTTATCGGTACCGGGTAAGGTCACATCCTGATTCGGGGCGATCGCAGACTTTTCAATGACATACTTCACCTGCTCTGCTGTCAGGTGAGGGAAATAGGAGCGCAGGAGGGCTGCAATGCCGACCACCACAGGCGTAGCCATGCTGGTTCCGTCCGCAAAATCATAGGTATTGCCACCTGGCACACAGGAATATATCCGTACGCCCGGTGCAAATACATCTACGGAGTTCTTGCCGTAGTTGGAGAAGTCAGCCGTAAGACCTCCTGTTTTGGGATCTCCGCTAGCGCCTACCGTAATCCAGTTAGGGGCATGGCCTTGGCCGCCTATATAATCTGGTGATGGGAAGTTATCGGTAGAATCATTATTTTCATGGTCATTGCCGGCAGCATGCACCAGCAATACGTCATGGGCGGCTGCATATTTTACGGCATCATCTACCCAGACTTTCTGGGGAGAAAAACGCTTGCCGAAGCTCATATTGATGACTTTGGCTCCATTGTCAACGGCGTAACGGATAGCCAGGGCTATATCCTTATCGTGTTCGTCCCCATCCCCCAGGGCCCTGACCACCATGATTTTTACATTATCGGCAATGCCTTCAATACCTTTATTGTTGGTGCGGTCGGCGCCAATGATCCCAGATACGTGTGTGCCATGGAAAGGCGTCCCACCCATAAGGTCTCCGTTCCCGTAATAGCGATCGTTTATATCGGCATAATTATCCCCAACTACCTCCTGGCGGTAATTCTCCGGAGCCTTGTCAATGGCAGTGGCTTTTGCTTCTTCTCCACTGTAGTATTCATTAAAACCTGTAATCAGGGTTTTATTGGAGGCGTTCATTTCATCAAAGCCTTTGAACAAAGCCATCATGACATTTTTGGCTTTCGTGGTGGCACTGTTGGTCGGGCTATAGGCTACCAGGTCGTTACCCGTATACTCCTGTTTGCCCATACTTTCCCTGATGATGCTGTCGGCAATAGGAATACTTGCGTTCAGGGTTTTGAGGTGGAGTACCGTCATAGAGGAACTCTCTGCATCGGCTTCCAACTGTGTTTTTACCTTAACCCATTCCTTGTATTCGAATTTCTTCTCATCCGAAGAAGTGTCTATGGTTTCTCCTGAACCGTATTTGCCTTTCAGATCATGGTATAACCTGGCCCCCTCATAGGAATCTTTGGTAACGCTCCGGCCGTCCGGATTGCCCAGAAAGTTCCACCCAAACACGTCATCGACGTATCCATTGTGGTCGTCGTCTACTTTGTTTCCAGGTATCTCTTTTGGATTGTGCCACAATACTGCTTTAAGGTCTTCATGGGTAGTATCTACCCCTGAATCGATGATGGCTACTATCACTGTCTGGGATTTCTTACCAGTTGCCTTCAATTCGTCATAGGCCTGTTGAAGGGATATGCCATAGAATCCGCTCTTTTGACGGTCCAGCAAATGCCAACCCTTCAAAGAATCATTTGTTACATCTTCCACCTTCACTTCCTGTGCCTGCACAGAAAGGCCTAATGCTAAAAACAAGCATCCCCACAGGATCGGTTTCAAAAAACACTTCATAACTAGATAAGATCTCGCTTGATAAAATGAAAGTTTCAAAAATAAGCTTCTTTGCCTTCCATATGACTACTTTATTGATGATTGGTGAGTGATTAACTGGTGAATTCACGAATCTTTAACCCCATTCCACCGTGGAATAGGGATTTTTTCTAGATTTACCCCTTATGATCAGACTGCTTTCTATAATTACGGCCCTGGCCGCTCTTCCGTTGGCTTCAGGCGCCCAAACCAGCCTTGCTTATAAGGTAAGTTTCCCTCAGTATGAACACCATGAGGCCCAGATTCAACTCAGTGTACGTCAGGCGCCTGACGGCCCGTTGACTTTTCATATGAGCCGCTCCTCCCCAGGAAGGTATGCTACCCATGAGTTTGGTAAAAATGTGTATAATGTAAAAGCCCTAGACGCCTCCGGTAAAGCCTTGGAAGTCCGCCGCCTGGATGGAGATATTTATCAAGTCAGATCCCATGGGACTGAATTTATGCTTGAGTACACTTTGTTTGGGGATTACGTTGACGGCACTTATGTAGGAATAGACAGGACACATGCCCATTTTAATATGCCAGGGGCTATCATGTGGGTGGAAGGCCTGGATAAGGCACCGGTTAAAATCACTTTTGACATTCCAAAGGAATTGAACTGGAAAATAGCGACCCAATTGATGCCTACTGCGGACCCGCACACCTTTACAGCTCCTGGCCTTCAATACCTGATGGATTGCCCCACTGAGTTGTCAGACTTTCATTTGGCAACCTGGCAGGTAACCAATACGGATGGGAATCCACTGGTCTTCCGGTTAACCCTGCATGCTACCATTGCCGATGATGTTTGGGACACCCTGGTTTCCGATTTAAAAAGATTGGTGGACCAAGAGCGCAAGGTATTCGGTGAGTTTGCCAGTTTTGATTACGGCACCTATACCTTCATCCTGGATGCCAATGCCTGGGACCATGGGGATGGCATGGAACATCGCAATTCCACCTGCATCACCCTTCCCATGAAGCAGGTGGAAAGCGCTCAAATTCCCAGGGTGCTCGATGTTTGTGCGCATGAGTTTTTTCATTCCTGGAATGTGAAGCGGCTTAGGCCTAAAACCATTGAGCCATTTAACTTCACCAAATCCAACATGAGTAACGAGCTTTGGGTAGCCGAAGGATTTACCCAATACTATGGCAACCTATTGTTGGCCAGGGCCGGATTCAACAGCAGGCAAGAAGAAATAGCATTGCTCGGTCATTATGTGGATGCCTACATGACCAGCCCTGGAGCCCTTTACTTTACGCCCATTTGGGCCAGCCAGACGGCTATTTTTTCCGATGCCGGTGTATCCATCGATAAGAACAATTTTAGCAATATCTTTTTCAGCTACTATTACTACGGAGCCAATATCGCCTGCATCCTGGACCTGCATTTGCGCAAAGATTACCATAAATCCCTGGATGACTATATGAAAGCCTTGTGGGCCCAATATGGTAAAGTGGGCCGCTGGTACGACGTCGCAGACCTGGAAACTACCCTGGCAGGTCTTACCACCAAAGCCTATGCGCACACCTTCTTTGCCAATTATGTCTATGGTACCACCAGGGACAACCTGGATCCCTATTTCGCATTTGAAGGTTTACAGGTCGTCAATGCGGGTAAAGGAAAAGCCTCGTGGGGCCGTGTGACTTTCAAGGTTGCCGATGATGGTCATGTCGCTATAGACAGGGGAGCGGTAAAAGGAGCCCCCATCTATGACGCGGGATTGGATATAGGGGATGAAATCCTCACCCTTGATGGCAAGAATGTAGGCTCCGCTTCCGACATTACCGATTACCTCGGATCTGCTTCCATAGGCCAGAAGGTTACCATTGGATTCCTGAGTCGAGGTGTTCAGGGTACCGTTACCGTCACCCTGGCTGAGGCCCAGCAGTATGGATTGCAGCCTTTGAGTGGCGATACTTCCAGCTATGACGCCCTTCAAAATGCTTGGCTCGGGCCTCAGTAGCTGGCGGTCCCAACGCTTCGCCCGACTGGCGGTCCCAACGCTTCGCGTGGCTGGCGGTCACTTTTAAATTTGAACCTATGACTTCTGCCGAACTCGTCCTCCACCTTGGGTTGACCCCGCACCCGGAAGGTGGCTATTATAAAGAGACTTATCGTTCCGACGGTTGGGTGGTGCAAGACGCGTTACCCAACCGTTTCAAGGGGGACCGGACTTTTTCCACTGCCATTTATTTTCTCCTGGAAGAGGGTCAATTCTCTGCTTTTCATCGCCTCCAAAGTGATGAATGCTGGCACCATTATCAGGGAAGGGCCCTTGAGATATTTGTGCTGGAACCTGGAGTAGGACTCCAAATCATTCGATTAGGTAAGCGAATTGACCAGGGAGAGGTATTCCAGGCGGTGGTGGCCGCCGGTAGGTGGTTTGCTTCGAGGCCTGCTGCCGCGCCCGCC
>CAJCIQ010000228.1 GCA_903970475.1 Beijerinckiaceae bacterium | reverse complement strand
CCTAAGAAAGCCATAACTTTTCCGCCGGACTGGCAGCTTTTTGAATTTTTTCAAGTACGTTTGCCACCTTAAAATATTTGCGTAAACCAGAAATTGTATGCAACTGAAAGGTTTGGTGTGGTTTTTCACCATTTCACTAATTGTTATTTCTCTGTACCAGCTCAGCTTTACCTGGATTGTTAACAGCCATGAAAAGGAACTCAAAGCAAAGGCCACCAGGTTCGTTAAAACGAATTTTGCGGATGCCAATGCCGATACCCAAGACTCTGTTTTCAAAGCCCGTTACCGCAAACTCCAGGACAGCACCCAGGATCAGGTTATTGCCAATTTTGGCCTCTACAAAGTAAGCTACCTCAAGGCAAAAGAACAGGAATTAAGCCTGGGTCTGGATCTGAAAGGTGGTATGAGTGCCACTTTGGAAGTAGGCCTGGACGGCCTGATCAGGTCCATGAGCAATAATCCAAAAGACAGCCTGTTGAATAAAGCCCTGGCATTAGCCGTACAGCGCAGGGCCAACGGCAATGCAGACTTCATCGACCTCTTTGCAAAAGCCTATAAGGAAATCAACCCCAATGGCAGATTGGCCAATTTATTTGCTGGTGTCGGTCAGAAGACGATCAAGGTAAATTCCACCGATGATCAGGTATTGGCCGCTATCCGCGATGAAGCCAACCAGGCCATCGACAGGACCAACGAAGTGATCACTACCCGTATTGACCAGTTTGGTGTGGCTCAGCCCAACATCAACGTGGATAAGACCAAAGGGGATATCACCGTTGAATTGCCTGGGGTAGAAAATAAGGAAAGGGTCCGCAAACTCTTGCAGGCTACGGCCAAACTGGAGTTCTGGGAAACCTATACGGTAGATGAGCACTTCATTACCAGCTACCTCCAGCCCCTGGATGGCAGGGTTAAGGATTGGTTATCCGGTAAAACCCTGGATACGGCGACCAAAGCCATGCTGGATTCTACCCAAAGGGCCAAAGACAGCCTGCTGACTGCCGATACCGCTACACAAAATTTCATTAAGGCTAATCCGGTGACCAGCCTGATGCTCCAAAGGGACGGAGAAGGTGGTCCATCTGTAGTAGCAGCTGTTCGCACCATTGATACAGCTACCCTTTCTACCTACCTGAACTCTCCTGCCGCCAAAGCCATACTGCCTACCAACCTGCGTTTCCTCTACGGAGCCAAGGTGAAGAAGTCTGTTGGCAGGGGCAATACGGCTGATGTGGTTGACCTATATGCCATCAAAATGCGTCCCGGTACCGACAAACCGGAGTTGGACGGAGAACACGTAACGGATGCCTTCCAGGATCAGGATCCTACTTCCGGCCAGGTGATTGTGAGCATGCGCATGGATAATATAGGCGCCAGGATCTGGGAAAAAATGACCGGAGACAACAGGGGAAATTCCATTGCCATTGCTTTGGATAACCTGGTATACTCTGCTCCCATGGTACACGAAGCCATTGCGGGTGGTAGTTCTCAGATCAGCGGTAGCTTTACTGCTGAAGAAGCCCAGGACCTTGCTTCCATACTGAAAGCTGGTAAACTGGCGGCCCCTGCTAAGATCATTGCCGAAGTAGTGGTAGGACCTACCTTGGGTAGCGAAGCCGTTACCGGTGGCCGCAACGCCTTCCTCATCTCCTTTGCCGTAATCTTCATCCTGATGCTGGTGTACTATAACACCGGTGGATGGGTCGCCAATATAGCCCTGGTGCTGAACTTGCTGTTCACCATTGGGGTGCTGACTTCTTTGGGGGCTTCACTGACAGCGCCTGGTATTGCAGGTCTGGTACTGACCGTTGGTATGGCTGTGGACACCAACGTAATCATCTTCGAACGTATCAAGGAAGAATTGTCCAGGGGTAAGAGCTATCAGGCCGCTATCCAGGATGGTTACCGCCGTTCTATGCCTCCGGTACTGGACGCCCACGTAACCACTTTGCTGACGGCTTGTATACTATTATACTTTGGTCTGGGTCCTGTTAAGGGATTTGCCACCACTCAGATCATCGGTATCTTACTGAGCTTGTTCTGCGGTATCCTGGTATCCCGTCTGATCACAGACATCTACACCAACAGGAACCGTCACTTCAACTACTTTACCACCGTATCTAAAAAGATATTCCAGCACGCCAGCTTCAAGTTCATCGAGTACCGCAAGGTGGCTTATGTCATTTCGGCGGTGGTCGTGCTGCTGACGGTCTATTCCGTATTCATCCATGGATTTACCTATGGGGTAGAGTTCAAAGGAGGTCGCAGCTATACAGTTCAGTTCCCACAATCGCCCAACCAAACGGAGGTAGCCAATTCGCTCAAGACAGTGTTGGGTGACTATCCCCAGATTAAGACGGTAGGGGATGCCAAACACCTGGATATCCTGACGGACTACCTGGTTACCGAAAGTGGCCAGAACGTAGACTCTACTGTAGAACGTGCGCTCTACCAGGGATTGGTTAAATTCTATCCCGCCGGCACCACCTTCGAAACCTTTGACCATACCTATAACCTGGGACACCAGACGGTATTACCCACCATTTCTTCAGACCTGAAGAAAGGTGCCGTGAAGGCCGTGATCTTTGGTTTGTTGATCATTTTCGTCTATATCTTTATCCGGTTCAGGGACTGGAGGTACTCTCTGGGAACCATCATCGCCTTGCTCCACGACGTGTTTGTCACGCTGATTGTCTTCTCCCTGTTTGGTTCCATCATGCCCTTCCCCCTGGAAATCGGACAGCACTTTATTGCTGCCTTGCTGACGGTGATAGGCTTCTCGATGAACGATACGGTGATCGTGTTTGACCGTATCCGTGAAGACTCCAGGGCTATGCCGAATGCACCGAAGGAAGCCATCATCAACAAGGCCATCAATGAAACCCTGAGCCGTACCATCATGACGTCTCTGACGGTATTTTTGACCATCCTCATCCTGTTTATCTTCGGTGGCGAGGTGACCAAAGGCTTTGCCTTCGCCATGTTGATCGGGGTGATCACCGGTACTTACTCCTCCATCTTCGTGGCTGCTCCTGTCCTGGTTGACCTGGACAAGAAAAGGGCCTTGGCCGCTCACAGCGAGCACCATGCCAGCAGTGCACCAGCTAAAGCAAAGACCGTATAAGCATACATTTTTTTAGATAAAACCGGACCCGCATCTTCATGGTGCGGGTTTTTTGTTTTGCGCCGCCCCGCACTCTTTTTTATGTATATTTAGCCCAAGCGCTCTCATATGAACCACCTCCCCCAACTCATTGAAGACCTGGCTTTGATCCTCTGCGCCGCAGGCATATTCACCCTATTGTTCAAATGGCTGCGTCAGCCCCAGGTCCTGGGCTACCTGATCGCCGGTTTTCTGGTCAGCCCTCATTTTCCATTGTTCCCTACCGTTAGTGACACAGAAAGCATTCATACCTGGGCTGAAATAGGGGTCATCTTCCTGATGTTTAGCCTGGGCCTGGAATTCAGTTTTAAAAAGCTGGTCAAAGTAGGTCCCTCCTCCGGTATTACCGCCTTGGTAGAAGTGGTAGGCATGTTGCTATTGGGTTACGTGACGGGCAAGGCCCTTGGCTGGTCCTTTATGGATAGCCTGTTTCTGGGTGGGATATTGTCCATCTCATCCACCACCATCATCATCCGCGCTTTTGAAGAAGCCGGCGTCAAAACCCAACAATTTGCCCGTTTGGTTTTCGGGGTATTGATCGTAGAAGACCTGGTAGCCATTTTATTATTGGTTTTGTTGTCCACCCTGGCCGTCAGTAAGCAATTCAAGGGAGGAGAATTGCTGGAATCATTGTTGCAACTGGCTTTCTTTATCCTGTGCTGGTTTCTGGGTGGTATATACCTTATTCCCACCTTCCTGAGAAAAACCAAAAAACTGATGAGCCAGGAAACCCTGCTCATTGTATCCGTGGCCTTGTGTATGGCTACAGTGATCGTTTGTACCAAGGCAGGATTTTCGGCTCCTTTGGGCGCTTTTATCATGGGATCGATCTTTGCCGAGACCATGGATGCAGAAAAGATTGAACACCTGGTATTGCCGCTCAAAGACCTGTTCGGCGCCATCTTCTTTGTATCGGTAGGAATGCTTATAGATCCCGGAATGCTGGTCAAACATTGGGGACCTATATTAATCATCACCCTGGTGACCATTCTCGGAAAAATCCTCACTTCCGGCGGAGGCGCCTTGCTGGCGGGGCAACCCTGGAAGACGGCCCTCAAAACAGGATTGAGCCTGGCGCAGATCGGAGAGTTCTCCTTCATCATTGCCACCTTGGGACTGGACCTAAAAGTAACCAGTGCTTTTCTCTATCCTATAGCCGTAGCCGTATCCGCATTGACCACCTTCACCACTCCTTATCTGATCGGCAGTGGAGACGGGTTGGCCAACCTGTTGCAAAAGGGCCTGCCGGCTTCCTGGACTAAATTCCTCAACCGTTACGAAAATGAGGCCCAGACCATTGGAAGTAAACCAGGGTGGAAGGCATTGCTCAGGAGCTACGTTATTAATCTGCTCATTCAGGGCAGCATACTACTGATAATTATCACCCTTTCCAACCGGTTCTTATCCCCTTTCATACACCGGAAACTGAGCATTCCGGAACTGGGTGCGGACCTGATCACCGTAGGCATTACGCTGCTGGTTATGTCCCCTTTCCTTTGGGCCATGGCCTTCCGCAAGCCCAGCGGACTTCCAGCCGACAAACTACCCGCCAGAGGTCCCCTTATTGTACTGGATGTGGTCAGAGGATTGCTGACCTTGTCCCTGGTCGACTTTCTGCTGGATATATATTTCCCCAGCTGGGTAGCTATAGTCACTACGATCGGTTGTTGTGCCTTTATGTTTACGCTGTTTTCCGGTGGATTGAAATCCCTCTACAACCGGATGGAAAAACGTTTCCTGCATAACCTGGGGGAAAGGGAGCAGGCAGGACGAAAGTTAGAGGCACTCGCTCCCTGGGATGCCCACCTCTGTCCTTATGAGATTCCCGCGGAAAGCCAGATCACCGGCTCTACCTTAAAGGAATTAGCCCTCCGGGAGCAATTTGGGATCAACGTGGCCCTGATCAAAAGGGGTAGCCGGTTTTTGCCGGGCCCTCCTACCGGGAAAGACAGAATATTTCCGTTAGACACCCTTTCCTTGCTCGGTACGGATGAACAGTTAAAGGCCTTCAGCAAATACCTGGAAACAACGTCTTCAGGCCAGACAAGCCCCTCAGAGCCCTTCGGCGCGTTGCCGTCAGACGTGGTATTGGAGAAGGTTCATGTTCCCGAAGGGTCTCCCATCATCAGCCAAAGTTTTTCAGAAATGGGCATCAAGTACAGGATTAAGGGATTGGTCGCCGGTGTGGAGCGGGATGGCGTGCGGTTGTTGAATCCATCCGGCGAGTTCAGGGTGGAACCAGCAGATGAACTGTGGGTGGTGGGAGAGAAAAACCTGATACATAAGTGGAGCCAGGAAAATCACCTACTTTTGTGATCATCAAAAAATTCCAGCGTCACAGCTATGTACCTGTCTTCTGAAAATCTCGTTATCGTCTTATTGATCATTGTCATCCTAGGAATCTTAGTCTACTTCCTCTTCCGTCCCAAAGCAAAGCCAGAAGAAAAGAAAGAGACCCATGGCCCCTCTACCCTTCCCCTGCAATTACAGGCTTATGAGCGTTTGATCATTCTTACAGAACGCATCGGTTTGCGCAACCTCATTGGAAGCCTACCCGCAGAAGGACTCAGCTCCAGAGAATACCAGGCTGTTATCGTGGACATCATCAAAAAGGAATACGAATACAATGTAAGCCAGCAGATTTATGTAACCCCCAAAGTATGGGAAGCTGTTCAAAGCCTGAAAGAACAAAACATCTTCGTTGTTAACCAGCTCAGTTCTTATATAGGGCAGGAGGCCACAGGAAAAGACCTGGCCAAAGCCATTGCCGAATACCTGAGTGGAAATCAGGACGCCAGTCTTCAGCAAATTGTGACGGACGCCCTGAATATAGAAGCAAAGAAGTTGATGAACTAAGCCTCAGCCAGCGATGGCTTGTGTGCACCTGCTTTTACCTTCTCGAAAGCTTGTCCCAGGTCCGCTTTGATATCCTCGATGTGCTCAATACCCACTGAAATCCTCAACAGCCCAGGTTGAACCCCTGCCGCGGCTTTTTCAGCGTCTGACAACTGTTCATGCGTAGTGGTGGCAGGATGTATGATCAACGTTTTAGCGTCTCCAACATTGGCCAGGTGGGAAATCAGCTTCACATGATTGACGAGTAAATCACCTGCTTCTTTTCCTCCCTTTATTTTAAAGGACAAAACACCTCCCGCTCCCTTAGGTAGGTACTTCTGGGCCAGGTGGTAATATTTGCTACCGGGCAAACCAGGATAGTTGACCGATTCAACAAGGGGATGTTTTTCCAACCATTGAGCCAGGGCCAGGGCATTTTCCACCGTGCGATCTACCCTTAAAGAAAGGGTCTCCAATCCCTGTAAAAACAGGAAAGAATTGAAGGGACTCAAAGAAGGGCCCCAGGTCCTTAACCCCGTCACCCTTAGACGAATGATGTAAGCAATATTTCCGAAGGGACTGGCGTCCCCAAACACCTCCCAGAATTTCAAGCCATGGTAGGCGTCATCGGGGGATGTGAACTGACTGAATTTGCCATTTCCCCAATTGTAGTTACCCCCATCGATGATGACCCCACCAATGCTGGTACCATGTCCTCCGATCCATTTGGTAGCCGATTCCACGACCACATTGGCGCCATGTTTCAGGGGTTGAAATAAATACCCGCCTGCGCCGAAGGTATTGTCTACGATCAGGGGCAGGTCGTGCTTGCGGGCCAAGGCCCCGAACTTTTCAAAATCAGGAATGCTGAAACCTGGGTTGCCAATGGTCTCCAGGTAAATGGCCTTTGTTTTTTCATCAATTTTTTTCTCGAAATCGTTGATATCATCCACGTCGGCAAACCGGACTTCTACCCCAATCCTTTTAAAGGATACCTTGAATTGATTGTAGGTACCTCCGTAGAGGTGGGCCGAGGAGACAAAGTTATCTCCGGGAAGCAGGATATTGTGTAAGGCCAGGTGTTGGGCTGCCTGTCCGGACCCAACGGCTACCGCCCCCACTCCCCCTTCCAGCGCAGCTATGCGCTTTTCAAAAACATCGGTGGTGGGGTTCATGATGCGGGTATAGATATTCCCGAATTCTCTGAGGCCAAACAAATTGGCCGCGTGTTCGGAGCTGTCGAACACATAGGAGGAGGTTTGATAAATGGGAACGGCCCTGGAATGAGTGGCCGAATCCGGCTCCTGACCTGCATGTATTTGCAGGGTTTCAAAACGCAATGGATGGATGGACATATAAAAAGTATTAGTCTACAAATCTTGTAGGGTAAATGTACTAAATTCATAAACTGGGAAAAAATCTTACTTTGCCTCCAAACTCCTATGTATGTCATCTGCCCTATCCAAGCTTAGGCAAGCCTATCACCTGTTTAAAGATGTGGATTTCAACCAGCTCAGCCACCTGGCTTCCAAAGTTGATTTGGGTGCCGTCATGAAAGCCGTTGGCAAAATGGATGAAACGCAGTTGCAGGGCCTGGTAAAGATGTTAGGCGCCTCTTCTGGGCACAAGCATAAGGAACTGCCCCCTATTGAGGGCGATTTCTACCACCTGAGCCATACCCTGACCGAAGAACAAAGGGTACTCCAACTAAAGGTACGGGCTTTCATGGAAAACCAAATCAAACCCTTGATCAACCGGTATTGGCTGAAAGGAGAGTTTCCCTTTGAGATCATCCCTCAGTTGGCAGAGCTCAATATATGTGGGGTTACCTATGATGGGTATGGTTGTCCACACCTGCCCTTTTTAATGGAAGGCATACTGGCCATGGAAATGGCCAGGGTTGATGCCAGTATCGCCACCTTTTTTGGGGTCCAAAGCGGGTTAGCCATGGGTTCCATATACCTCCTGGGATCAGAAACCCAGAAGCAGGAATGGTTACCGGGCATGCAAAAGCTTAAAACCATAGGCGCTTTCGGGCTGACCGAACCCGAAGTAGGGTCCGGAGCCGCGGGAGGCCTCACCACTACCGCAAAACGCAGAGGGGATACCTGGGTGCTCAACGGACAGAAAAAATGGATAGGCAACGCCACATTTGCAGACGTGATTATTATCTGGGCCAGGGATCTGGATGACAACCAGGTCAAAGGTTTTTTATTGCGGAAGGGAACACCCGGATTCGATGTTGAAAAGATTGAAGACAAAATGGCTTTGCGCATCGTCCAGAATGGACTGATCACCTTACGCAATTGTGAAATAAAGGAATCCGACCGCCTCCAAAATGCCAACTCCTTTAAGGATACCGCCCGCGTGCTCCAAATGACCAGGGCAGGTGTAGCCTGGGAAGCCGTTGGTTGCGCCAGGGGAGCCTACGAAAGCGCCCTGGCCTATACCCGCGAGCGCAAACAATTCGGAAAGCCCATCGCTTCCTTCCAACTCATTCAGAATCATTTGGTGGAAATGCTGAGTAACCTTACTGCCATGCAAACCATGGTGTTCCGGCTTTCCCAGTTACAGGATGAAGGAAAATTAACCGATGAACATGCCTCCATAGCCAAAGTATTCTGCACCCTCCGGACCAGGGATATTGTTTCCAGGGCCAGGGAAGTCATGGGGGGGAATGGTATCCTGCTTCAATATGATGTTGCCCGCTTCGTAGCCGATGCGGAAGCCATTTACAGCTACGAAGGCACCAAAGAGATCAATTCCCTGATCGTGGGGAGGGCCATTACAGGGTTTAGTGCGTTTGTATAAGAACGGTCGACTCTGCAAAGGCCACTACCCTGGCCTTCTTGTATAGCACCTTATCCCTAAGCTTCAGGAAGGGCTTTTCTATGAACCGGCGCATCCCAAAGGCCACCAGTAAAGAGGCTGCTGCACAGCAAAGGAGCACCCAGGGGCTATCCCACTTCTGAGGGACATACCCCCCAGGAACAATATGGGCAACAACCATACTGCCCAATCGCGTTTTCTGGACAGCATAAAAACCCATAAGGTTAAAGGAAAGATCAGGTAGAACTGTTCCTCCACACAAAGGGACCAGGCATGGGAAAAAGTACTGTAGCGGCTAAGATCCAACCCATAGTTCTGGGTAAAGGTCAGGTACTTCCACCAAGGACTTAGGTCCCCTCTTTCCCGTAAATAAGGAAAGCTGAAGTACAAAATCAGCATGAAAAGGTATACGGGAAGTATGCGAAATGCCCTTTTGATATAAAACGACTTCAGCTCCAGGCTATCCGTCTTCCTGAGGCTCATAAATAATTGGGAGGATATCAGGAATCCACTCAATACAAAGAACAAGTCCACACCTGTCCATCCAAAATCACTAATAGTGTCTATCCAACCTGAAGACCCCTGAATACGGGGGTAATGAAATAAAAAAACGAGTATAATGGCCAGGGCCCGGAGATGGTCCAGGCCGGGTAATTTGCGGGTTGATGCCTTCACGGAAGACATCGGAGCATAAAGGGGCATATAGCCCCTTATGGTACTAATTTTTCAATCGCGTATCCATCTCATCGATGAATCCATCGTATTTTTTTAAGATCCTGTTATAGGGTTTGAATTGTTCGTCAGCGTTATAAGGCGTACCAGGTTTTTCAGAATCTTCCGAGACGAATTTGATCCGGAAAACCAGCGGAGAATCTGAGGTCTCTTTAACGATCAACCGGGTTCTGACGGTGTTGGATTTAAAGGTCATTCCGACCCAGGAAGTCCTTAGGTAGCCCGCCTTTTCATCTTCGTTTTCGAGGACGTCAAATTTTTCAAGTACAGTAGATACCAACTCTTTCCAGGCCTCCTCCTTATCTTTCCCCGGCTTTACATTGATCTGAATATCGGTATTGGCTATGTTTGATTCAATGGTAGAGGTATAGGACTCGTCAGGCAGCAACTGTATGTAGTCCGAAGAGGGTGGTTCTGTCACCCCTTTTTTATTACAATAGGTCCTGGTGTCCCCGATGAAGCCTTCCATAACGATCTGCACCGTAACACAGGAGTTTTTGGGTATGGTGACCACGGCTTTCCCGGTCCCCATCTCTATACCGTTTACAAATATCCTGGCCGACTGGGGGTTGGTTGTTACCGTTACTTTCTCTGAAGCAAATCCGGTAAGGGTAACAGCAATAAACAGTAGTGTGAGTAAAGAAGTGTGTAGTTTCATATGCAAGCGTTTTAGGCTGCATAAGGTAAGCACTTTTGCCGCGCTCCTTTTTGTTCAAAAAGGCAAAAGGGCAAAAAAAACAAAATGGATAAGCCTTACCGGCCGCCAAAGAGCAGGCTCCCAACCCTCACCATGGTAGAACCACAAGCTATAGCTAGCAGATAATCCCCACTCATACCCATGGATAAAGTGTCTATCTCCAGATCCCGGGCGGGTATTTCAGTGCTCCGGGCAGCCGTTTCAGTGCTCCTGCACTTGTCAAACAAGGTTTTTAGTCCCTCGAACTCCGCACGTTGCGTTTGTTCATCGACGCCATTGGTACCCATACCCATCAATCCTTTGATCCGCACATGGGTGAAAGACGCCTGACTCAGGGTTTGTAGTACTTCAGCCTCGTTCATTCCGAATTTGGTTTCCTCCTGAGCAATATGCACCTGGAGCAAACAATCGAGCCGGCGGTTTGCCTTAGCGCCTTGTTTTTGGATTTCCTTCAATAAAGAGAAGCTATCCACTCCATGAATCAGGTGGACGAACGGAGCCAGGTATTTGACTTTATTGGATTGAAGATGCCCAATGAAATGCCAGCGGATATCAACAGGAAGTTGAGGTTGTTTTTCCAGCAGTTCCTGTACGTAGTTTTCCCCAAAGTCTCTTTGTCCCTCCCTGTAGAGGGCCAGGATGTCAGAAACAGGTTTGGTCTTAGAAACCGCCACAAGCGTCACCTGTGGAGGTAACTGCGTCAATAACGTATGATAAGCTTCCAGTTGTACAGGCATCTACAGGCAGGCCCGGATTTGCCCGGGCACCGCAAAGATAACCACTAGTCCTTTAGCAGGAGTAGTCCCTCAGCAGGATCCTGAAATTCGTACATCCGGAGGGCTGCATGGTTTCGTTTTTGAATACTTCGTAGACCAGTTTTACCGTCAGAGATAACTTGCCTTCAGGAATCTCCACCCTTTGAACAAAGGTTTGTTTTTTCCGGAAAGAAGCACCGATGGGGTCTTCCTTTCGTTGTAGTCCGCTCAAGGGTTCCACATCCTTATCCAAAAACAGTTCGGGTTCCAGCGCAAAGCGAATGTTCACCGGATAAGCAAATGCACCCGGTGTTTGAGGTTGGTCCGTAAAATACCAGCCTTCACCCACTTTGGCGACCAGGCATATGTCGTAGATGCGGCCGAAAACGGGCCTGGCCGAACAAATCCATTGCAGGGCGGCCTGTTCTGTCAAAGCTCTTCGGATAATGGGATCCCAAAACAACAATGTCCCCTGTTCACCCAGCTCCAGGGTCTCCTTCATAATGAGTTCTTTCGGTGGCATACAAACATTTTTAATACCGGGCACAATTATCCTCGGTGCATACTTATGACATTCACAATCCGAAAAGGCTAATCGTTTTAAGGAGGTTAGTAGAACGAAAGTGGGTGTAGGTTAAAGGAGAACAACCGGATCTATATAAGGCAGGAGTCCTGAGCAATTAACCACTAATAAAAAACGGCTCTTCCTCTTATACGTTTATACACGTAGTAAACAAACCTAATTAATAAAATCTGAAAATGCAACCGTAGGCTTGCCTTATTTCAGCGGGCCGACCGGTCCATCTACCTGAGTACAGACCGGCTGATCACTATGCGCTGAACCTCACTGGTTCCTTCATAGATCTGGGTGATCTTGGCATCCCTCATCAATCGCTCTACGTGGTATTCTTTGACATACCCATACCCTCCGTGGACCTGTACGGCCTCGGTGGTGACCCACATAGCCGTTTCAGAAGCAAATACTTTGGCCATAGAGGAGCTTACTGTATAGTCCATGCCATGATCCTTTTCCCAAGCGGCCTTAAAAATGAGCAATCTCGCCGCCTCAATTTTTGTGGCCATGTCTGCCAGCTTAAAAGCGATGATCTGGTGGTTCATGATGGCCGTACCAAAAGCCTTCCTTTCTTTGGAATAAGCGACAGAACGCTCATAAGCTCCGGAGGCTATACCCAATGCCTGGGAAGCAATACCAATACGCCCCCCTGCCAGGGTCTTCATGGCAAACGTAAACCCAAACCCATCCTCACCGATCCTATTTTCTTTGGGGACCTTAACGTCAGAAAACATAATCGTGCAGGTATCAGAAGCCCGTATACCCAGTTTATTTTCTTTAGCAGCTACGGTTACCCCTGGCCAGCTTTTTTCAACAATAAGCGCATTTATACCATGGCTTCCCTTATCCGGGTGCGTTTGAGCCATTACCAGGTAAATGGAGGCACTGGAGCCATTGGTGATCCAGTTTTTTGTGCCGCTCACCAGATAATGATCCCCTTTATCTTCGGCTATAGTCCTTTGGGAGGTCGCATCACTGCCCGCTTCCGGCTCACTGAGCAAAAAGGCGCCTATGACCTCTCCTTTGGCCAGCGGCGTGAGGTATTTCTTTTTTTGTTCTTCAGTCCCAAACTTTTCCAGTCCCCAGCACACCAGGCTGTTGTTGACGGACATACAAACACTCACACTGGCGTCAATCTTGGATATTTCCTCCATGGCCAGTACGTAGCTGACCGTATCCATGCCGGATCCTCCATATTGGGGATCTACCATCATACCCATAAAACCGAGTTCGCCCAGTTTCTTAATCTGTTCTTTTGGAAATACCTGTTTGTCATCCCTTTCGATAACTCCAGGCAAACATTCATTGTGTGCAAAGTCCCGGGCAGCTTTCTGAATCATCAAATGCTCTTCCGACAATTGAAATACCATGGCGTAGCAATATTTTAGCTGCTAAAATACGGTATTTCTAACAACTGTTAGTACGCTCATCAACACTTGACGCCAGGCCCGGGCTTAGGCTGGTTCCTGCTGGCTCAGGCAATGAAAACTGCCCAATCCCCAGATAATATCCGTGGAATCTATGCCCACTACTTCCCTGGTCGGAAAGCAATCCTGTATAATACGGAGGGCTTTTTCGTCCTTAGCTGAACGGTAGGTAGGCACGATGACATGCCCATTGGAGATATAAAAATTGGCGTAGGAAGCAGGAAGCCTTTGGTCTTCGTAAATCACCGGATCAGGCATGGGCAGCTCGATGATGTTGAGCTGCTTTCCATGGGGAAAGCGCATTTGTCCCAAGGTCTTCAGGTTCTCCTGGAGCAGGGAATAATTCTCGTCCATGAGATTTTCTTCCACCACCGTCAGGACGGTATCTTCATTGACAAAACGAATCGTGTCGTCAATATGCCCGTCCGTATCATCTCCGACTATGCCTTCAGGAACCCATAAAACCTGGTCCATTCCATAATAGTCACAGAGGTATTTTTCAATTTCTGCTTGGGTCAACTGGGGATTCCTGTTTTCATTGAGCAGGCAACAAGTAGAAGTCAGCACCGTTCCTGCCCCGTTAAATTCAACAGAACCTCCCTCCATAACGATCCCCGGATAAAACACCGGAAGGCTCAAGGCTTTACCGATAAGGGTTGGGATTACGTCATCCAGGTCAAAAGGGGGATATTTACCTCCCCAGGCATTATAATTCCAATCTATGATGGCCTTCCCTTTAACAGGCTCCCGGTTCAATAAAAAGGCGGGACCATGGTCCCTGCACCATGCGTCATTGGTTGGGTTAACATAGAAGGTAACCTTCTCCATCTTTACGCCCGCCGCTTCCAGGTGTCTCGCAGCAGACGCCTTCATAGCTTCGTCTACTACATTAATGCACACCGCCTCACTCAAGGCAAGGTATTTCACAAACTCGCTGTACCTCGGGTAAATAGAAGCGATTTTACCGGGCCAGGAAGCCTCCTTATGAGGCCAGCTCAACCAGGTAGCCCTGTGCTTGGCAAATTCTGCGGGGAAATAATATCCTTGCTCCTTGGGGGTAAGGGTGCTGCTCATGGTTTAGTCGATAAAACGTTTCACAATTGGTTCGTAAGAATCAATGCGCCTGTCTCTGAGGAAAGGCCAGTGCGTGCGGTAGCGGTCAGAAGCATCCGTATTAATGGGCACCACCACCACTTCTTCCTGATCATGGGAGGCCTGAAATAAAACAGATCCAAAGGGATTGGCCACAAAAGAACCACCCCAGAATTTCATGGCACCTTCCTGTTCAAAACCAACCCTGTTTACACTCACCACGTGTACCCCGTTTGCCACCGCATGGCTGCGTTGAATGGTTTGCCAGGCATTGTATTGCTCCACATTCGTCGCTTCATCCTGGGAAGTAGCCCAACCAATGGCCGTTGGATAAAACAAAATGTCTGCCCCCATCAGGGAGGTAATACGGGCCGCTTCTGGATACCATTGATCCCAGCAAATCAAAACCCCTATGGTTCCAAATCGGGTCTTCCAAACCTTATAACCAAGGTCTCCCGGTGTAAAATAAAACTTCTCGTAGTAGGCAGGATCGTCAGGGATATGCATTTTGCGGTACTTACCCAAATACGTTCCATCCGCATCAATGACGGCAGTCGTATTATGATACAACCCTTTGGCCCTCTTTTCAAACAAGCTGGCAATAATGACTACCCCTTCCTCGGCGGCCACCTTGGACAATACATCCGTAGAAGGACCAGGGATCAATTCGGCCAGTTTGAAGTTATCATAATCCTCCACGTCGCAGAAATACAAGGAAGTAAAAAGCTCCTGGAGACAAACGATATTGGCTCCTTTGCGGGCTGCTTCCCTTACTTTATCCACTGCTTTTTGCAGGTTCACGTCCTTATCGGCGGAGCAGGTCATCTGCACCAATCCAACAGATACTTCGGGCATAGGTATACCAGGTTTGAGTTTTAAAAAAAATTTGGCCGGCGCCGCAGGCCTTTACGTATCCTTTTGTACAAAAGCGTCCAGGCTACTGACACCAATCATTTTCTCCGTGATGAACCCTTCCGCATAAGCCACCCCAATCATCTTTCCATACATCTGCAACCGGCCTACAATGGAGTTCAGGAACTCCGGCGTAGATATATAGGTCTGGGGCTCATCGGCCCCATATTCGGTGGAAAAAAACTGGGAGGAATAGGCTTTGATGGCCTCAATTTTCCTTTCAATCACCGGACTGATGTCATACACGAAGGAAGGTGTGTAATACCTATCCTGGATATAGTGAAAAACATACTTTGGCCTCCAGTGCTCCTGGGGCCTTCCATCGGCATCCACCGTTTCCACTTTGCGGAGTCCGGAGAGGAAACAGGATTCGGCAATCAGCTTGCCCGCCCTTCCATGATCCGGGTGCCTGTCCTCCAGCGCATTGGCCAGTACAACCTCAGGCCTGTACTTGCGGATGGCCCTGATGAGCAGGCGTTGATGGGCTTCGTCGTTTTTGAAGAACCCGTCTGCCATCCCTAAGTTTTCCCGCACGTCCAGATCCAAAATGGAGGCGGCATGCGCAGATTCTACAGCCCTCAACTCGGGGGTTCCCCTGGTGCCCAATTCTCCTCTGGTCAAATCCACCACACCCGTCCGTTTTCCCTTCAATTTTTCCATCATCAGTACCCCGGACGCGAATAGTTCAACGTCATCCGGATGAACGCTTATTCCCAGTACGTCTAATTGCATGAAAAGGGTTTGAATGAGGGCGCAAAGGTACGATTTAGATGCGACATAAGGACCGGTGGGACCTTCCTTAACACTGTCTTATCTCCTGCTATACATCCTGTTAATTTCCTCCACTACCGACTCGATCGGTCGATCGTCTCCGGCTGCGTCATAAGGCTGTTTCAGACTGGAACCAAAGAAAAAAGCCACGGTTTGATACAACCTGGCGTTGAACCCCCCTTTGTACTCCTTAATGATCTCGTAGCAGTTATTGCCTGTCTGCCGGTTAATGAGCTTCATGAGGATTTTGCCCTGGTAGACAGAAAGTTGCTCAATCTTATCGCCAAATTGGGTCCTTAGTTCTTTTTCCCGGCTTTTGATGTATTCTTTGCGCTGCTTTTCATCAGAAATATAAGCCAGGTGGGCATTGATATCATTGATGATCCTACCTGCCGATACGGCATAAGGATAGGTTACATAAACCGCATTGCGAAGTCTGTTCCAGCGCTCCATCATGCGGGCATATTGCTGAGGCGTTCCGGAAAAAATATACAGTAAAGGCAATTCCCTGTATGGGATCGTATCCCCTTGATAAACGATGGCCCCGGTAAAAATGGTATCGTTTTTTCCAATAGGAATGCCGGCGAGTCTGGGCGGATGATTGCTTGTATCACTGGAAACCGGCGTCCCAGGCGGAGGAGGAATCTGGGCTTTAAGACCGGAGGCAAGGAAACACCCCAACACTAAAGTATACAAAAAGGTCACCCGATTACACCTTAGGAATCGGTACGGACTTCTTTTCGTTGCCTTAGATAACTTGCAGGCACCAAAGAAGACAAGGATGCCGTATTTTTGAATGGTAACCATGCAGTTCTCCGGGTAAATATACACAAAGGACACTGACTATTGATCTAACAAAATGGCAAAAGTAACCTTACTTTCAAGCGTAATAATTCTTAAGGTTTTGTTATTTAACGGATGCGCGGGTAAAGATGAAGCCAACCGGTTGGGCAGCCGGGAAGAAATACGCTATGAAAACAAACTGGATTCACTTTATGAAAGGAAAATTGACAGCGCCTACAAACAAATCGGACAGGCCTGCGACTCCACCCTATCAGCCAGGTGGAAAATCATTTCAGATTCCATTATACAAAAGCATCATGAGCTGGATTCCCTCAAAGCTGTTGCCCTTAAGCCTGGTACTTAGCCTTGGCGCCTGCGAGCAACCTTTGAGCTCCGACACAAAACTCCGGGCCCTGATAACCCATCAGCATAAGATGGAGGTCATATTGGCGGATCTGCACCAGGACTGTGATTCAGCAGTAGAAGCCACATTGAAATATAGAACAGATTCACTCGTGGCGGTTTTGGATCATCCGGTGTTGAAAAAGAAATCAACCCCTCCTCACCCTGGCCACCACACTCATCAGAAAACCAGCCACCATCACTAAGGTTCCCAACCATACCAGGTTGATATAAGGGAAGATATAAGACTTTATGGTCACATAGTCCATAATGGCATTGGACTCCTTCACCTTTAAACTCAGCCCTTTTTTTGTTGCACCTGAAAACTTCAGCACCAGGCTCTGGGACATGACCGTATCGGGGAACTCCAGGGCCCTTCCACGCTGGACAACCAGCGTTGGTCTTGCTTTATACATGGTAGAATCCTTTGCGTGGACAGTTATATCTGCTGTGAACACAGAATCACCGGCACCTGCCATTATATCGGTCCTGCCATCGGTTCCGGAGACCACGTGGTTGAACACCATCAGACCAGTGCTGTAAAACAGTGTATCTCCTGGTTTCAAGCTGTGTTCACGGAAGGTGGAAGTATCTTCTGTGCTGGCCTTGTTGGGCAGGGAAGTCAGGTATACAAATACGTCCTTGTCCAGGTAACGTTTGTAATCCGGATTGGCAATAATCCCTTCTCCCCCGCTTTGTTCCTTCACATTGACAAAAGCATCCGGATATATGGAGAAATCTTCTTTCAGCGTCTGGGAATTGGGCTCTCCTTTGGTAAAATGCAAACGGTAATATTGTTTGGCGTCCTTAGCTCCACCCGCAGAATCGCCTACATAAGTAACCCTGTAATCTCCCATTTTAAAATCCAGGCCCTTCACCAGGGTCAGGTTCTCAAAAGGATTTTCAGGTTTGCCTTTGGCATCTACAATCCCTGGAACAGAAATACCGCTGGTGTTTTCGGATATCACCTTCTTTTTAGTGGTAGAAATGAATACCCCCATCAGTAAGATCCCGAAACCCACGTGTGCGACAGAAGCACCAGCAGCCTTCATTTTACCCTTCAATCCTATCCATATATAAGCGGCATTGGCCACCACTGAATATATGGAACAAAACAAAGCCAGATAAATAGCAATCAGGTAGCCTATGCCATACTTGTAATAATCAAAATGGCCAAAGTACAGGATCAGTCCGCCAGCTACCAGGGCGATAATTGCCGGAACGCCCATTTTCTTCCAGAAATAGGCCGAACTGGTCTGTTTATATTTCAGGTATTGTGTAATGGCAGTCAGTGCGGCAATCACAATAACCACCAGGATCATTACTTTGTTGTAAGCATAGAGGTTGTCTTCCGGAGGAGCCACCTTTTGCCCAAAAACTTTATTATATACCGGAATCGAAGTAATCGATGTAATGTACAAGGCGGAAAGGAATAAAAGCAAAGCGCCTACAAACATCCAGAACTCACGAGAAGAAACGGCCTCTTCCCGCTTCTCAGCAGGCACAAACTTATAGCGGGCAATAAATAAACCCAAAGAAGGCACCACGAACACCAACAGGAATATCAGTAGTTGGGTGTTCATGCCCAGGTCGGTAAAGGAGTGCACAGACGTATCACCCAGAATACCGCTCCTGGTCAAAAAGGTTGAATAAAGGATAAGCAAAAAGGAAAGGATAAAAAAAGCGAACGTAATCCTCAAACTATGTCCTGTAGACCGATAAGCCAAAAGGGTATGTATACCGCAAACCATCACGATCCAAGGAACGAGAATGGCATTTTCTACGGGGTCCCAGGCCCAGAAGCCACCGAAAGATAAAGATTCGTAAGCCCATGCAGCACCCATCATGATCCCCAATCCCAATACCGCCGCCGCAAAGGAAGCCCAGGGCAACACCACTTTTGTCCATTCTGTATATTGTTTCTTCCACAAGGCAGCCACTGCATAAGCGAAGGGTACAATAGTGGCTGAAAAACCCAGGAACAGTACCGGAGGATGGATCACCATCCAATAGTTCTGGAGCAAGGGATTGAGCCCCCTACCATCCTGCATAAAGGCCATAGACATGTAGTTGGCTTGCTTAAAGATGGGCGCGTCCACTTCAAAGTCACGCAGCAGGATAAAAGGGTTAGATCCCAGTTTGGCGTCAAAGAAATAAATCCCCAGCACCATGGAGGCCAGGCAGAACTGAGCAAAGCTGATGACAGTGAGTACCGGTGCTTCCCATTTGCCTGCTGTTTTCATCAGGATAAGTCCCAGTACCGCATTCCAGAATGTCCAGAGCAAGAAAGAGCCCTCAGAGCTTTCCCAAAATGCGGCGACCAGGAACCGGGCCTGCATTTCGTTGGAAGAGTGATTCCAGGCGTAATAATATTCGTATTCGTGGGCAATAAGGAGATAAAGAATGGTACCTATCACCATCAGGACAGCAACCACCTCCGTGATAAAGGCTATCCTGCCCAATCGTTTCCAGGCATCCGCATCCCCAGCGCCCTTGGCCGATTTGAAGAAGGCAATCATCGCCACTAGCGACGCTGCAAAGGATAATACCGCACAAAAATGTCCGAGCTGGCCGGGTAATAGATTTTCGCCTATAAAATTCATCGATCAGTGAATAAACGCCGGTGGCTTCCCTGCCAAAATAACCCACCGGCGTTTATTCACTGATTATGGGCCTTCGGCCAACGCGCCTGTGGCGCGTCAGTAATTATATCTTAGCCTTGAGTGATTTATCTACCTGGCTTTTTTCGTCTTTGTATTTGGAAGGACATTTGAGCAGTATATCCTTACAGTTGAACACATTCCCCTGCATTTCCCCCTGTAGTACCACGCGTTCGGAGGTCTCCAGGTCTGCCGGCTTGGGGTTGTGGTACACTACCTGGGTCTGGTTTCCCAAAGAGTCAACGGCGTAGAAGCTCAGGAAATTCGGATCCTTCAGCGCGTCATAGACGATGGGTTTTGTTTTATCCAACCGGGCAATAATATGCACAAACTTACCGGGTTTGTTCCTAGCCGAAGCTATGTTGTCATAGGATGACAGGTTACCCGTTAAGCTGATCAACGCCCCAATGGATATCGCTATGGCTATGAGCAGGATAATATGTATTTTCTTCATGACCCGGCAAAGTTAGGTCAAAATGCATCCCACCCAATGTATCTTTTGTAATTTGCCCCTCCATGACTGACCTGACACTTTTCGATCAGAATGGCTTAAGTAACCCAAAGAACAACATCTTTGGCCTACCATTCCCGGAATCCGACGCCCGATTAGTCGTCTTACCCGTACCCTGGGAAGTTACCGTAAGTTATCATCCTGGAACAGCCCGGGCCGCAGACCATATTCTTCAGGCCTCCTACCAGGTAGATTTGTTCGATCGGGATGCGCCAGATGCCTGGAAACAAGGCATATATATGCGTCCGCCGGATCAAAGTATCCTGATGCGCAGCGATTATCTGAGAAAAGAAGCGGAGCTATTCATCGGATATGTTGCAGAAGGGGGCCTCATAGAGGCCAATAAGTTTATGTCAAAGACCTTAAGGGAAGTCAATGAGGGCAGCGTAGCCTTAAACCAATGGGTATTTGACCAGACTGCCCAATTATTGTCTCAAGATAAGCTCGTTGGGCTATTGGGAGGGGATCACAGCACCATTTTGGGATACCTCAAGGCTTTGGGGCAGCGTCATCCTTCTTTCGGCATTTTACAGATAGACGCACACTGCGATTTGAGACAGACTTATTCCCACTTTAGCTATTCACATGCATCCATCATGTACAACGTTTTACAGGAAGTCCCCTCCCTGCAAAATTTGGTGCAGCTAGGTATCCGTGATTATTGTGCGCAGGAATGGGCTTTTATCCAAAATAGCGGTGGAAGGGTACAGGCTTACCCCGATCAGGACCTAAAACGGCGCAGGTACGAAGGCCAGACCTGGAAATCAATCACGGACGACATCATTGCCTCCTTACCCGAAAAAGTATATGTCAGCTTCGATATAGACGGATTAGACCCAAAACTTTGCCCACATACAGGAACTCCTGTACCAGGAGGCCTGGAGGCCGGGGAGGTTCATTACCTTTGTTCCAGGATTATAGAAAGCGGAAGACAACTCATTGGCTTTGACCTGGTAGAAGTGGGTGTTGGCCCCATGGACTGGGACGCTAATGTGGGTGCCCGCGTATTATGGTCATTGTGCAATTTACTGATCAGGTCAAACTCATAGTATGATGAAAACATATAGGGTCATCGTCATGTTTCCAGACGTGGAACGCAGGAAAAAAACCCTGGGCCCCCTTCATTTCTTAGCAGCCTGTATGTTCTTTTTTTATTATGCTTCCATATTGAGGGGGTTACATTCTACCAGTATTGCCTACTGGACAGCCATGTTCCTGGTGGGTGCCTGGTTGGTTTTATTTGCCTTGGCAGGGAAGCGCCTGTTTTCTTCTGAAAAGGATTATGCTACCACCTCTCAAGGTACCCGTTGGGTGGAATCAGGGCTGTTTATGGCCATGGCCCTGTTCGCCTTTTATCAGGGAGCCGCCTTTATCCACGGCATAATTTTAATATGCTGGTCCCTGGCCTTTGCTTTCATGGCCTGGACGGAAAGAACCTTGTTTGAACCCATTACGGTCAGCATTTCTGCAAAAGGGGTGGGTATTCCCAGACCCGGGGGTTTACATTGGTATGCCTGGTCCCAGATTGAGGGTATCATTCTTCGCCCTGATTACTTTACGGTGCTGTTTCCGGGCAACCGCCATATTCAATATGAAGTCAGCCAATTCATGCGGGACTCAGAAATCATAGAAATAAACGAATTTTGCAGCTCAATGCTCAAACAAAATACCCCGACTTGACATGCAGGCAGCGAGTGAACCTTACCTTTTGTATTCTGATGGAAATGGCAACATATTCGAAGACACCACTTTATACGCAGTAGGACGGAGCGGATGGGATGCCTATCCCATTCCCAGTGAAGAATGGATACCCTTGCCCGAGGGTGGTTCTTTATATGAATTGCCCGGCCGCAGGGGGATTGGGATAGATGTAAAAACGGGGGAAATGCGCCTTTGCGAGAAAGGATGGGCCGTAGCAGCCTTTATTCCCCCAGCGCATACCGGATTTTACCTGGCCGCTTATGAGACCCTGCCGGAAGCCCCTACCCTTCCTTTGTTTTGTTATACAGCAGCTGGCTGGTTGGAAGATGGGTTTTATGTTCCAGCCACCCGCATTGAGTCAGATATCCGCCAGGAACACGAGGGTTTTGATCAACATAAAGTGGAATCCGGTGTTAAGACTATGCTGGAGTCCTATCCACATAATCGGTTGGTACAGCACCTGGCCAATAATTGCGCGCTGACCTATCACTGTCCGGCAGCCCGTAATTATTTCATGGGGCGGTGGGAATGTCCCATACCCAGTTCTCCAGCCTGCAACGCGAACTGTATTGGTTGCATTTCCTTTCAACCCCAGGAAGAGACGATTCCATCTACCCAGGACAGGCTTACGTTTAAGCCTACGGCGGCAGAGATCGTAGAATATACCGTACCTCATCTGATGAGGGCCCCTTATCCTATTGTCAGCTTCGGACAGGGCTGTGAAGGAGAGCCCTTGCTCATGTGGGAAACCATACGCGAATCCATCCTGGAAATACGCAAGCATACCGGCAAAGGCAGTATCAACATCAATACCAACGGATCCAAACCAGAGGCCGTACGCGCCCTTTGTGAAGCGGGCCTGAACTCCATAAGGGTTTCTACCAACTCCGCCCGGAGAGAGATCTACATGCCGTATTACCGGCCTAATAACTACGACTTCAATGACATTGTAGAATCACTGAAAATCGTCCGCAGTTACGGGGGTTGGGCTTCCATCAATTATTTCGTTTTCCCTGGCATGACCGATAGCATAGCGGAATACGAGGCCTTAAGGAAACTCATCCGGGAAACAGACCTAAGCATGATCCAATGGCGCAATTTCAACATAGATCCGGATTGGTATCTGGGTAAAATCGGTGTTACAGAAACGGGTGAATGTATGGGCGTCAAACAGTTACAAGAACTTATCGCAGATGAGTTTCCTAACCTCCGTTATGGGTATTTTAATCCTCCCATGGAAAGGATCAAAGGGAACTATATGGCGGACTTCGCGCACTAAGCTAGCGCCTTAACGACCTTTTTACTTGTCAATCAATACTTTTTGTAGTAAATTAGCTTGCTGAAATCCAAGAATCCGGTACTTACACATGAACCACGACCCTAAAGACTTGGCTCCCGGTGCGCCGGGAATGGAGCCCCATCGGGCAAAAACCATCCTTTCGGGTCTCGGTACCGCTATTCAATCCTCTTCCCGCATATATTTTCACGTCACTGAAGGTAGGATATCCCGGATCTGTTATCCGGACGGGTTTAACCTGGCTGCCACCGACCTGCATTGGATCGTTACGGATGGGAAAACGTTTTTTTCCGAAGAAGGTATACATACCCATCCTGAAACAACCTGCCCCGAAGAGGGTGTACCTGCTTATCGTATGGTACAGACCTGCACCCAGGGAAAATATACCCTTCATAAAGAAGTCATCACAGATCCCCAAAGGGATACGCTCCTGCAAAGGAACCAGTTCAAATGGGCGACCGCAGAGGGACCGTCCTCCTCAAATGGGCCAGCAACCGCAGAAGGACCGTCCACCTCAAAAGGATTGGCGTCCCCAACCGATGAAGGGCAATCCATGCGTTATTATCTGCTGTTTACCCCTTGCATAGGAGGGGATAGCAATGGTCATACGGCCTGGATAGATCAGTACAAGGGCATACCCATGCTGTTTGCCCAGAAGGGAGAAATGGTAATAGCCCTGGCTTGCTCCCACCCCATCCAGCAAAGCTCCATGGGCTTCCATGGTATTTCTGATGGATGGATGGACCTGGCAGCTCACCGTAAGCTGACCAGAATCTACCCCAGGGCAGAATCCGGGCATGTCGTCCTTACCGCAGAGATAGGTGGCAATCCTACAGATGTATGGGTAGCCATATCCATGGGCTCCTCCGTTCAGGAAGCAGGGGCCAAGGCCTGGGGCAGCATCATGGAGGGCTTTGATGTCCTCAAAGAACGATACGCAGGTGCATGGAGACAATGGCAGCACTCCCTATCTTCTGCTGCTACGGGCAATACCCTGGGCAAATTCCTTAAAAGAAGCACTACCGTACTGAAGTATGGAGAATCCAAGGTCGTTCCTGGAGCCCAGCAGCAAGGAGCCTATATGCATCCCAGGATAGCTGTAGCGGCCGCCCGCGCTTACCTGGCCCTGGCAGCCAAGGAGGATACCTTGCGCCTGCTCTGCTACCTGATGTCCATACAGGAACCAGAAGGATACTGGGCATCGGCCGTACATCCCTACGGCGCTCCTGCCTCAAGCCTGGCCGCGTTGGACCTGACGAGTGACGTCATCTTACTACTGGATCAATGCAGGCGCAAATTCCTTATAAGTCCGGAGGCCATGAAAAGGTACTGGCCTATGATCTGGAAAGCGGGCACCTATCTGGTTAGTGCCGGGCCACTCAGTCCCATAGATCGGTTGGACCACCCCCTTCCTGGCCTGGATACACAAGTTTCTGCACACTGGAAATTACCGCCTGGTCATGGAAGCGGTGCTATATCCGTTTACTCCATAGGTGCTGAAATTGCAGCCCTTCTGGCCGTAGCCGATATGGCTGAAGAACGTCAGCAACCAGGTATAGCCACTTATTGCAGAAAAACAGCCGACTACCTGTTCGAACACATAGATGACTGGAACTACGTAAAGGGAACGACCCAGGCTAAAGAAACGGGGGTGGAAGGCTATTATGTCCATGAAGGCCCCGCATTGCTGGGCCAGAATCTGACCGCCGCTTCCACGGCTGGCTCCATTAGCGCCGATCCTTTGTTCCTGGTGCGTTTCGGTTTACGTACTGCTGATGATCCCCGCATCCAAAATACCTTAGCCGTCATTGACAGATACCTCAAAACAGATACCCCGCTGGGCATATGCTATAAGCGTTTCCCCTGGGAAAAAGAGATACGGCCTCAGCTGGTGGCGGAAAGAGCCATGTTTGACTGTCAGGCGGGGCAAGTAGAAAAAGCCAAAGAAGGATTAAAGGTGCTGGAATCCCTGGCGGAAAATGGATATTTCCCGGAAGAAATCCATGGCCACATACCCCATGCCCTCACCCATACCGCCTACATCCAGCTTTGTCATATTATCAGGGAAGGCGCTACCCTGCCGCGGTTTACCAAAGAACGGTACCTGGATAAAAACCCCCAGGCCCCCTTCCTGATCTGGAGGATCACGGCTCCCTGTGCCAGGCTGTCCCGGCTCAAAAAACTCCGTATAGAACTTCCCGAATCAGCCCTGATACACTGGACGGAGGACGAATGGGCCACCAAACAACATACCCTTACCAGGGATACCCAATTGGGCGTGCACGTTGCCGAATTAAGCCCCAAACTGGCTACAGCCAAGGAACTGACCTTTACCTTTTTTTGGTTAACCCCAGATCGTTGGGAAAATAAAAACTTCACCGTAAAGCTCACATAAACCCCATTTGCCGGGAGTGCTGGAGCGCTTCTTCGCTATGTCGGAAGTAACAAAAAGGAATTCCGTACCTCCCTATTTCCTGCAACATGGCTTCCACCTCCTTAGAAGGCTTTTTCCGGGTATGACGGATATAGACGCATGCAATCTGGGCCTTGTGCTTTCTAACCGCCTGCATATATAGTACGGGATCCTTTTGGGTATCGTCTCCCAACAGGATAAACCGATGATCAGGATAAAAGGTCAGTAGTTCCTGGATTTTTTTCAACTTATGCCCATGGTCAGCCTTCCCCCTGGCAAACAGATCCAACAGGTGGGTATTCAGACTACGCAGCAGGTAAATCCCCCTGGGCAAGTGGTGGGTTTGGGAAAATGCCCTTATAAAGGGATACAAATTCCACTCGCTGCTGGAGACATAACAGAATAAACAAGAACCCTTATGAGAATTGTGCAGATACAACTGTTGGTAATAATCCACCACCCCATCGAAGGGCATTCTCTGGCTAGGATGGCGCATGATGAGCAAGCGCATCTTCTTAATGAAATTCCTGGAATGGGTGATCAACAGGGTATCGTCAATATCGCTGATGATGTCATAGGAATTCAACGCAGGCCTGAGCACCTTTCCTTGGGCAGCCGGCGTCTTGTAAGGGAGTTCCGGAGCCAGTCTCACATCCAGGGCAGTCCAGCCAAAACCCAAGGGTTGAGCTAGCCTCACTTCAAACCGGAAGTACCCTTTTTGGTCGGTGCACACCTCTGCAAGCACCATCGTCCCTTTACAGAGCTGAACCTTTATATCCATCACCCCTTTTACATTGAATAATTTCCAGAGCACCTTCAGGTTGGCAAAGACATTGTCTGAATAAGGATACCAGTGACTCAGGTTTTGTTTAAACACATGACCAAATACTACCACTTTTTCATGGTTGGCATATCCAGGATAAACAACGATGGTAGGTTGCGGTGTTTTGCGCATGGCACGTTTAAATTAAGTAACTTTTGCCGATTTCAAGGTAATCATTGGTTTAGCCAGCGGGGTAAGTATATGGAGGAAAAAATTCTATTTGTCGTCAATCCTGTAGCGGGTGGTAAGGATAAGAGCCTATTTTGGACCAGCCTGGACCAGGCACAGAACCTTCAACCATTCCAATATCTGACGTATACCACCAACGGTGTAAACGACATTACCCAATTAGGCCAGATACTCCAAACCCAGATTTGTTCAAAGGTGATCGTGGTGGGCGGTGATGGGACCGTAAAGCTGGTGGCAGAACAACTGGTCCACCAACCTACCGCACTTGGTATTATCCCCATGGGCTCCGCCAACGGAATGGCCCGTGAGTTGGGTATTCCCGCCCATCCCAAAGACGCCTTACAGGTTGCTTTGGGCGAACACAGTATTCAGATCGATACCATCCATATCTCCGGATACGGATTATGTATTCACCTGTCTGACCTGGGCCTGAACGCCACGATGATAGAAAACTATCAGACCAGGAAGTTGAGGGGAATGAGGGGGTATGCACATGTTTTTTTCCGGACCTTTCTCAACCGGAATCGATTTCGTATATACCTGGTCAATGAAACCCTTAATCTGAATCGAAGCGTATATATGGTCATGCTGGCCAATGCCCGCATGTTTGGTACAGGAGCCCTGATCAACCCTGGAGGATCCTTACAGGACGGTTTGTTTGAAGTGGTGATGATGAAAGACGTCGGTTGGTGGGACTTGCCGAGGTTGTTCGTTCCAAATAGAAAATCAGACGCCCAGAAAGTGGAAACAGTCAAAGTAAAAAACATAGACATCTCCACCACCCGGCCCGCGCATTTTCAAATAGACGGAGAATACAAAGGCAAGGTAAATCATATCCAGGCCTCCATCATTACCCGCAGCCTGAGGGTAATGACTCCAGCCAAGCCAAAAGAATATGCAATTTTAACAGGCCCCTTTACGTTGTAACCAACTCTAAGGTATATTTGTAATAGAATTTCACTATGCCGGCCGCCGAGAATACATCGAAAAATTCAAAAGCCCTTGTAGCGACCATCATCTGGCATGGGCTCCTATTATTGCTCTTATTGATCCAATTCGATATCCCGGTACCCGTAACACCACCTCCGGACCTGGGTATAGAGGTTAATTTGGGTAACAGTGATCAGGGGTCAGGCGCCAACCAACCCCTGGTACAAGGAGACCCCGCTCCTGAAGCAAAACCCATCACCAACCCCGCCAGGGAACAAAGTCCCCCCAGCGCCCAACCAAACATCCAGACCGACGACAACAACAAGGAGGATGAGACGGCCATCAACCAGCCAGATAAGCATAAGATCAATACCCATCAGCCTGCAATCCGCCAAACCGCTCGTAGGACCACTCAACAAACGATCGTCAATCCAAAACCAATCCCTGCCCGACCCAGAGCCGTCTATAAAGGTGGTACCGGCACCGGAGGTAACGATCAGGATCAATTCAACAAAAGCGACAACGAAGGCATTGCCGGTGGTCATGGAGACCAGGGGAATCCCAATGGCAATCCCAACTCTAAAAATTATACGGGTAATGGGGGGACGGGAAATTCCGGTTCCGCTCATATATTAAGGGGCCTGGAAGGGCGATCCTTTACCATGCCTTCCTTTGAAGGAGACTTCAACGAGAACCAAAGGGTAGCGGTAGACTTGAAAGTAGATGGGAGTGGACACGTGACGAGTGCCACCTTTCAACAAAAAGGGTCTACCACCGCCAATAGTTATTTTGTAGAAAAAGCAAAAGAACTGGCTTATAAACTCAAATTCAATCCTTCAAACGTAGAAGAACAAACCGGAACCATACAATTCAATTTCAAGGTCAGAGAATAGTATAAAATGAATTACCCAGACACCTTAACTTATCTGTTTTCCCGCTTGCCCATGTACAGCCGGATCGGAGCGGCAGCCTACAAACCAGACCTCACCAATACCGAAGCATTGCTGGAATCCCTTGATAATCCTGAGCACAGGTTTAAAGCCATTCACATCGCGGGCACCAATGGAAAAGGTTCGGTCAGCCATATGCTGGCAGCCGTATTGCAATCTGCCGGCTATAGGACAGGCCTGTATACCTCTCCTCACCTTTATGATTTCAGGGAAAGAATTAAAGTGGACGGAGAAGTAATCTCTCAGGATTTTGTCGTCGAGTTTACAGCGCATATCGCTCCTCAGATCGAGAAACTCAATCCCTCCTTTTTTGAAATTACGGTGGCCATGGCCTTCGATTATTTCGCCAACCAGGAAGTGGACATCGCCGTGATAGAAACCGGATTGGGCGGTCGCCTGGACTCTACCAATGTCATTCAACCGGACATCTCCATCATTACCAACATAGGCTATGACCACATGAACATATTGGGTGATACCCTGGAGCTGATTGCGACAGAAAAGGCGGGCATCATCAAAAGAGGCGCCCCCGTTGTTGTGGGAGAATTCCATGAGGCCACAGGACCCATCTTTGTTCGTAAATCCAGGGAAAAAAAGGCGGAGATCTCCTTTGCCGACAGGGAACGATCTGCCACCAACTGGTCCTTTGAAGGTAATGACATGACGGTGGAAGTCACCCTGCGCGGCACCGATATCAAAGATTATTATACCGTCGATCTGCCGGGCTTATACCAAACCAAGAACATCCTCACAGTCATAGAGGCTGTCCATCAGCTCCGGAAGTTAGGATGGAAGATAGAAGAAAACACCCTCAAAGAAGGCTTGAAGAAGGCCAGGGTATTGACCGGCTTACATGGCCGTTGGGAAAAACTCCACGAACATCCCACGATCATCGCCGACGTGGCCCACAATGAGGATGGCATCAAGCAAATCGTCCGTCAGTTGGAAATCTCCACCTACCATCACCTCCACATCGTGCTGGGTATGGTCAAAGACAAAGACATTACTTCCGTTTTGCAGCAATTGCCCGGACATGCCCAATATTATTTTGCGCAAGCTGCTATTCCCAGGGCGCTCCCTTCTGAAGAACTGAAGGCCCAGGCCCTGGCAGAGGGTCTTCACGGAGAAGCTTACCCCGATGTCAACGCCGCCCTGCAAGCGGTCCTGACCCATGCGGTCAAAGACGATCTGATTTTGGTCTGTGGAAGCGTGTTCCTCGTAGGAGAAATAGACAAAGCAAAATTGTAGTTACTATCCCAATTTTTATAAAAGCCTAAATCCCAGAAAGCCTCTGATCCAGTTGAAAATTGTGCTTTTGGCAAAAAACAATTTTCAACTGGACCAGAGGCTTTTTTATTTACAAACAATTAGCGATCTGAGCGATCTATATGTATCAAAAGTTGTGGGTATGCTGGACACGTCCAAGGGTGCCTGGACACGTCCAAGGTGATGCATCAGTTAAATGTTAAATATCCCAGGTGCGCCATGGCCAACCATACACAGTTCGTATGCATGGATTGGACCATTTTCCCCTGTCTTACCATCTCCACTACCTCTTTAAAAGGTATCCTAACTATTTCAATTTCTTCGTTAGGGTCCAGGTGTTGTTCCTGAACCCGCCTGCCATTGGTAGCCAGGTACAGGTAGGTATAATTATTCAATACACCGGGATTGGCAGCCGTCTTTCCCAGAGGAATAAGCTCATCAAAGGCATATCCGGTTTCCTCCATCAGCTCTCTTTTAGCCGCCTCACCTGGATCCTCACCTGGATCCAGGAAGCCCCCAGGTATCTCCAGAATGACTTCCCCCAGCGGATGACGGTACTGGCGTATCATGACCACATCGCCTTCCTGGGTAATAGGCAACACACAAACAGAAGGAGGGAGTTCCACCACAAAATACTCCGGAACAATTTTTCCGGAGGGCGTTTCACACCGGTCTCTTCGGGCCGTAAAATACTGGTGGTTTGAAATATAAGTACTGTCGAGGACGGTCCATTTCAGGTCTGACATATTTACCAACCTTTAGATGCTTTGAGCGATGTTATATGCGCCAGATGATGTTTACCATGCCAGGAATAGAGTCCCAAAAGAGACCACAGCGTGATAAGGGATCCACTTTCCGGATGCATGACGGATCGGCTTTCCCAATCCTGCGCAGGTATTGCTTCGAGTACGGCCACCCAACGGGCATGCAGCGAGTGCAGCAAACCTATAGATACATGAACAGGCAAAGCGACATCAGAAAGCTTTGCCCAGGCGTTTTCATCATAAGGTTTGATGGTAGGGGTATCTTCTGTTAGTCCCAGTTTAAACCGCACATAGGCATTCATATGGCTATCTGCCACGTGGTGTATCAATTGCTGCACCGTCCATCCTCCCTCACGGTAAGGGGTATCCAATTGCGACTGATCCAGGTTTGTGATGGATTCTTCTATCAAAGTAGGTAATGCTTTGATGTCTGCCATCCACACTCCCCTCCGCGCCTCACTGAAGGGCTTTGGTTCAAACTTCCCGGTAGGATATCTTGGGTCGGTCATAATGGTTGATTTTTCCCAGGCGCGAAAGCGTTATTGTTTTGGTGCGGCTCCCCCTTGTCCGCCCTGTCCGCTGGCCGGAGCCGGGGCTGCGGGCGCATCAGGATGAACGATATCGAGCAGATCTACCTCAAAGATCAGGGTGCTTCCGGGAGGAATAACATCTCCGCTGCCCCTGTCTCCATAACCCAGTTCTGAAGGGATGTAAAATTTGAAGGTAGACCCTACGGGCATTTGCTGAAGCCCTTCTGTCCATCCTTTGATCACCCTGTTTAAGGGGAAGGTAGCCGGCCCACCATGATCAGCAGAGGCATCAAACTTTTTTCCGTTCAACAAGTACCCGGTATAATTCACTTTTACAACGCTGGTATCTGCCGGCGTAGGTCCTGTACCCCTGCGAATGACCTCATACTGTAGTCCGTCATTGAGGGTAAACACACCTGGCCGCTTCTTGTTCTCAGCCATGAATTTAGCCCCTTCATCTTTATTGGGTTTAGACTTTAATGCAATTGAATCCCTGTAACGTTTCTGAATGACATCCTGGATGCATCCTACCGCCTGTTGATCATTGAGTAAAGGCGCTTTACCGGAGTAAATGGCTTCAATAGCACGGGATAGCTCTGCCGTATTGATGGATTTGATACCCTGGGATTTGAAGTAAGTAGCTACATTGACGCCAATGGCGTAGCTCAGGCTATCGACACTATTCTTCAACCCCTGGGGTTGGGCAGTATGTGTGGCCGTGGTGGTGGTATGTTTGGTAGTAGTGCCGGTTTGTGCATACACTGTCGTAGTTGCAGTTAGTAAGGCAAGGGAAACCATTAGTTTTTGCATATGATAAGGGTATTTTACGCTTCTCTTAAGTGTTTTCCGGTCATGTGAATGAATACGTCTTCCAGGTTGGCTTTTTTCACTTCCCTTTCCCTTTCAAAACCAGTCGATACCAATTGGTCTATCAGGCCGTTGGGCGTATTGAGGGCAATGATTTTTCCGGAATCGATGATGGCGACTCTATCACAGAGAAACTCAGCCTCATCCATATAGTGGGTGGTAATGATCACCGTTGTTCCCTTAGACCGGATATCCAGGACCAGGTCCCAAAGATTGCGCCTTGCTTGCGGGTCCAAACCCGTTGTTGGCTCATCCAGGAAAATGATCTTTGGCTGATTGATCAGGGTGGTGGCAATAGAAAACCGTTGCTTTTGTCCGCCACTCAGTTGCTTATATAAAGCCTTTGCTTTATCTCTGAGGTTAACGGAGTCCAGGAGTGTCCCCGGATCTACCTTCCGGTTATAGAGGCCGGCAAACAGGTCGATCAATTGGGTCAGGTTTAAACCTGGATAATATCCGGAGGTTTGTAGCTGAACACCTATGATCTTTTTAATCTCGTTGGGATAATTGTCCAGGTCCATCCCATCTACCATAATCTTCCCTTCGGTCTTTTCCCTCAGGGTTTCAATGATCTCCAGGGTAGTGGACTTCCCTGCCCCATTGGGCCCCAGCAGGCCAAAAATCTCCCCCGCGTGTACCTCAAAGCTGATGCCTTTGACGGCCTCAAAATTTCCGTAACGCTTAACCAGGTTCTTCACCTGGATGATGGGTGATGCTTGCTCCATGGGCGGCAAATTACGTTACTAACGATAAATCGCCAAATCAACCGGCCACCGCATCCAGCGCTGAGGATCCGCAACCTGCCGCGGCCTAAACGATGCGTCTATGGCTGCTGGTGTGCAAAAATTTCCGTGAAATAGATTTGACCATTGGAGGCCTGTACGGCTGCGATTCCGGTAAGATTGTAAGGACCCAGCATATTTTCCCGGTGCTGAGGGCTATGTATCCAGGCATTGACCACCTGTTCGGCATTCATCATACCCATGGCCACGTTTTCCGCAAATTCGTCTATACGTCCCAGTTTGGCGGCCACGTATTTAAACCTCAGTTCAAAATTATCATGCCCGAAAGGCACCGTACCTTTTGCCATAGCCTGAGAGTGGATCCCTGCCGTTTCATCCATATCCTTGTTGAGGGTCAGGGCTGGCTTTCCGTTCTGGGCCCGGAACTTATTAACGTAAATGAGAATTTGTTCACTGGAAGGAATGTCCATAGGCGCGTAAGCATCACAGAGCTTCACCGGCCCGCCCATGGCCACGCCACCTCCATTTGCGGATATCGCCGTGGTGACACCTCCCGTTGTGGTTACTGCTGTGTCGGCAACAGGGGCTCTAGCCGGAACAGTAAAAGATAACTGAGCCAGGATCAATAGGGCAGCCGGATAGTAACTTAATTTTTTCATATACATGGATCTTCGTCCAAATATATGGACCTTGATTCAATTGCCTGGTTTAATGAGTAAATCTTCCATCATCGATTTGCTGCCCAAGAAAAGCGGACTCCGTTGATGCAGGTGCTCCGGCACTACTTCCAAAATCCGCCTGGTCCCATCCGTAGCCATGCCTCCTGCCACTTCCATAATGAAAGCCATGGGATTGCATTCATACAACAACCTCAATTTGCCCCGTGGTTTTGAGGCCGTCCCCGGGTAGAGGAATATACCTCCTTTGATGAGGTTTCTATGAATATCCCCGACCATAGAGCCTATATACCGCATGGTATAGGGTCCCCCATTCTCCTCGGTTTTATACGTGCACGCATCCAGATAAGCCCTCACTTCCTGGCTGTAGGAAGGATAATTCCCGTAGTTAACGGAATAAATCTTCCCCTTATCCGGGCAACGCATTTTGGGATGGCTCAGGCAAAACTCTCCGATCGAGGGGTCCAGCGTAAATCCATTGACCCCTCTGCGTGTGGCATATACCAACATGGTAGAAGACCCGTATATCACATATCCGGCCGCTACCACCTTAACGCCTTGTTGCAGAAAATCCTTCTGCGTACAGGGTGTCTCCAGGGGAGAAACCCTTCTATATACAGTAAAAATGGTCCCTATGGTTGTATTGACATCTATATTGGAGCTACCATCCAGTGGATCCATCAATACCACATATTTGGACCTGTTGGATACCTCATCATCGAATACAATAATATCATCGTCTTCCTCGCTTCCCACCCCTGCACAATAAATGCCATTGCGCAAAACGCTGATAAGTTGGTTATTGGCAAAAAGATCCAATTTTTTCACGTCCTCTCCCTGGACATTGACGGATCCGGCATCACCCAGGATATCATCCACCAGCCCGGCCTTGTTCACTTCCACATTGATCCTTTTAGCGGCAAGCCCTATTTCCCGGAGCAAGCCCGACAATTCACCGGTAGCAGCAGGAAATTGTCTAAGTTCCTGAATAGTAAACTCATCCAAGGTAAGTACGCGTCTAGATGTATGCATTACAACCATTCGTTAGTTTGAAAATAATTTCCAAATTAAGTTAAACTCAGGCAACTTTGCAACCTTATGCAAGTATTCAAGTTCGGCGGCGCCTCTGTGAGCAGTATAGACAGGATTAATCAAGTCGCATCCATTCTTATGTCCTATAAAGGACAACCGCTTGTAGTGGTAATTTCCGCAATGGGTAAAACAACCAATGAACTTGAAGCCGTGGTGGAAGCCTTCTACCGGGGAAATAAAGATAGTGCGCTTACGCTTTTCAATGCCATCAAGCAGCGGCATTTATCCACCTTCCACGCCCTTATGCCTTCGGCCGACGGAGAAGCAGCCCTGCTGGACCTGTTCACCGAAGTAGAATGGCTGCTGCACGACAAACCCGTCAGAGAATATGATTACTACTATGACCAGATTGTTTGTATAGGGGAATTACTCTCCACCACCATTGTCCATCACTTTTTAGTAGCCCAAGGCATAGCCAATACCTGGATGGATGTCAGGGATGTCCTGCGCACAGACGCCAATTTCCGTGACGCAAACGTAGATCTGGCCTTTGCCGGTGTCCAGGCCCAGGGGCGCCTTCAACCCTTGTTGGCTCAGGGAAAAATGGTCATCCTCCAAGGTTTCATTGGCGCTACTTCCGAAAATGAAAGTACTACCCTGGGCAGAGAAGGTAGCGACTACACCGCAGCCATTTTCTCCAATCTGCTCAAAGCCCAATCCCTCACCATATGGAAAGACGTGGAGGGTGTGATGAATGCAGATCCAAAATTATTCCCGGATGCCCAGCTCATCAAGGAATTGAATTATACCGAAGTCATTGAAATGGCTTTCTATGGAGCCCAGGTCATTCATCCCAAAACGATAAAGCCCCTTCAAAACGGACAGATCCCAATGTATGTCAAATGCTTTTTGGATCCCTCCCTTCCGGGCACCTTGATTCATTCCACCCATCTCAAATCCCTCCCTCCCATCATCATCCTGAAAAATGACCTGATGCTGATGAAGTTGGGTTCCAGGGATTTTTCTTTCGTAGGCGGAAGTTTCATGGTTAAATTATACAGTATTTTGGAATCCTTACATATTCAACCCAACCTCATTCAGAACGGAGCAATTACCGTGCACCTTTGTATGGATGACAAAGGGGATAGAACCCAGCGTTTGGCCTCCGCTGTCGCAGAGGTGTTCGATGTTGAACTGGAAAAAGGGTTGACCCTCCTTACCATACGTCATCCCACCCAGGAACTGTTGCAAACCCTGACCAAGGACCGTACCCGGGTACTGACCCAGGAGACTCCGGAAACCGTGCAGGTACTGATGAAATGACGTATTTTTACAGATGCCCCTTCCCTGGCGGGCAGCGTTACCTTGTTAACCTCTCTGGCCAGCGCCCTGATTAATTCGCCCATTGTTTGGAAAACCATACAGCATAAGGCCGTTACCAAAAGACTGACCATAGAGGTAGCATCCGTTTTCCTGGTTGGAATAGTGTGTGTAACTTTAGATAGGATATTCCATGTTTCAGCACTATTCTTGCAACACATTAAATAAATCCAATAATTTTTCCCATGGAAGAAATTGAAGTCCCCACCGAGCACCTGCATGAGGCCATAGAAGAAGAAGTAGAAGCCCTGGAAAAGAAAGAAAAACAGGAAGAGAGAAGAGGGTCCATGTACATTGCCATCTCCACAGCTTTGATGGCCGTATTTGCGGCTATGGCCTCCCTGTTTGCCGGGCATCATTCCGATGAAGCCATGATCGATCAGATCCAAGCCTCCGACAAATGGTCCTATTATCAGGCCAAAGGCATCAAAGCCGAAATCATGACCCTGTCTAACCAACCCGGAAAAGACTCGGCCATCGCGCACTATCAACAGGAACAGGCCCAAAGTAAAGCCGAAGCAGACGAAAAAACCAAGTCCAGCGAGCAGCACCTGGAAACCCATAAGACGCTGGCTAAAGCAGTGACCATGTTTCAAATAGCCATCGCTATCTCTGCCATTGCCATCCTCACCAAACGAAAACCTTTGTGGTACGTCAGCCTGGGGTTATCCGCTTTCGGTTTGTTCTTCTTTATTATGGGAATGCTTTGACCAGGGCGCTGGGACTCGTTGAAGCGCACCCACGCCTCTAGCGATCCGATTGCCTCACCTGGGCCTTTAGCCACTGAATCCATTCCGAAGCACCCTGGTTATTTTGAAATCCGGCTTCCAGCTTATGGTCGTCGATGTACTCATTGTAGATCCAAGGATCTCCTACGGCAAAGACCATCCCTTTACCATAGCGTGCCGTGGCCATGATCACGTCTGTGCCCTTCACCACCAGTGGCGTAGCAGGAGCCTGTAGCCCTAGGCTGCTTACATCCTTCAAATACAACAACGGTGCACTGGGAAAAACGGGATTACCCGGACCTACCTGTAATTTTCCGGGCGTATGGTCATCCGTAGTAACGTGGAGTACACAGTCTTCATTAAAACGGATACCAAATACGGTTGCCAGGGTATTGAAGTGCAGAAATTCGGCATTTCCCTTATCATTGCCCATCAATACCAGTACGCCTCCGGCAGCGACCCAGGTCTTTAAAGCCGTTACATCCTGAGGCGCTACATAGTTGGGATGAGGGTTTTCCAGTTCCGTATCCGGATCCACGATGATGTATACCGATGACAGTTTCAGGTTATCCAAAGTCGGTGCGACCGTCAGGCTTTGAAGCGTAAATCCCGCTGCGGTGAACAAGTCCCCTAGTTTCGAAAATCCACTGTTGGCCTTGTCTTCCCAAGTGTAATGGAAACGAACGGAATCGCCGTTTTCCCTATGCCACTCGTTGTTGAAGTAATAATCCAGGGTGACCACCGGTCCCCCCTTTGACGTTTGAACCTTGGCCGGGCTTTGCGCCCTTACGCCTATCGCGGCCCCGATCAGCAGCATTCCTATCAAAAATGTTTTCATGTCTATTGAGCTACGCTGATTTTAACCACCATTTTTTTATCCGTGGAGCCAGGTTCGGTGGATACCCCTGCCCTATGTACATCCGGGGGAAAGAAAAGGAAGAAAGTGCCGGGTGAGGCCACATAGAACTTACCCGTTGCACTATAATGCGCATTATCGCTTTTATCCGTGAAGGGATCAGTCAGCGTGGCCTGTCCCCTATCTGTTACCCCTATCTGCTCTGCGCCCCTGATCACATAATGGAAATCGATGTACGCACGGTGGGATTCCCATTTGGTTTCCTCCATGGGTTTGGTAGGTCCCTCAGTAATGATCGCAAAGGCCTTGTCTCCGTCTATAACATATTTGCCCGGTGTGATACTGTTTAAGTCTGTTTTCTTCAAATAATCAAACACCTCAGCCCACAATACCCGGTTTTTATGATACTGGATGGCAAAGCTTACAACATTTACCGTGCTGTGAGGAACCATCATCAAACCATTTTTCCAATCTCCGCCTTTGAACCATTTTTGAGCCCTCTCTGAGGTCCAATAAGCAGCCGAAGTATCCTGGGCATTAATTCCTTTGCCTGCGTTTCCCTTTTGGGCAAAACCATGCAGGCAAAAGGGGCAAATCACCGCAAAGCAAATCGTTTTTAGGGCAAGTGTTTTCATATTCCCAAATTTATCGGATTCCCAGGGCCCAATATCAATAAAACCCCTTTGACATACTAAAATTTCTACTACAACGTTTTCGTCCGCTGCCCGTGGTTAAAAAAAACTCTAGCATACCTTTTGTAATTGCCTGACCATATGAATACGCAAACCGATCTGGCCCAAACTCCCTTACAAAATCTGTTTTATTATATAAGGGACCTGTACAATGCACAGCAGAACTGTCTGGATTTTACCCAGGAGCCTGGCAATCCCAAATTGCCGGGGACCCATTATTGGGAATTGGGTAGGTGGCTTATGCTGGCGCAAGCCTGTGGACGCAAACATATTCCTGAATTCGATTTGGGCATGTTCGCTCCATCAGAACCGGGGCAAGATTATTTGTTAAAAATCCGCCGGATAAATTTGCCGGCTCCTCCTGTTGCGCCCCGGGTGGATGAGCGCGCGGAGGACGCAAACACCGAAGCGGCCGAGCAATGGAAAGAATATGAAAAAGCCCAGAAAGCCTACCAAACCAAATACGCCCTGCACATCCAGGTCAACGAATGCTACGATGCCTTGCATTCTTTGTGTTACGAACTAAGAAGCAGGACTGGAAAACGGTTGCATTTAAGCTTTGGATTGGTGCATGGCATGATTGGGGGAACAGCGTACAAGAATTTCTTATTCCACGTCCCCCTCAGGCTTAAACTAAAAAATCACGAGATACGCATCGAGGCAGACACCTTTGCCTACAAAATCACTTGCGAACAATATTTTACCGAATTGCTGGATGCCCACTTCCCCAAGGAACCGGCCTCCGTCGTAGAAGAACGAAAGAAAGAAGTCCTCCTTGCGGTGGACCGGTTTAATAGCCAAAGCCTGGAATGCTTCTTTAACGCAGATTTCATCCGTACAGAATATTTTGACAAAGGCTTGGAAATCCTGGGCGTGTTTCCTCAAAAGGAATCCGCCTTTTTTGCCGGGGACCTTTCCGGAGACTTTGGCCAGGGAGCCAATACATCCGAAGATGGTCCTCAGGCTGGATTACCCCAAAAGGTGGCCTTGGACTTTAATTTCCATGGAGAAATGGGCAATCAACCCATCTTATTCAGCTTTTCTCCGGTGGTGCAAACCAAAATGGTAGCCGACCAGATCGCTATTTCCAGAGACGCAGCCGCTATCATCCGAAACATCAATGAACTTCATAGCTCCGGGTCTTTAGATCGGATTCCAGACTTTTTTAAAAAGCTTTTCTCCCTTCCCTCAGACACCAGAGAAGAGGAGGAACCCCTGAACTTAATAGAGCTGGTTCCAGAAATTGTACTGGATCAGCGTCCCAACCGCTACCTGTTTCCCCTGCCCTATAACCAGGAGCAGTTTGATATTGCCGAACGCCTGATGGAACAGGACGCGGTTACCGTTAAGGGCCCTCCAGGCACAGGGAAAAGCCATACCATAGCCAACCTGATCTCCCATTTTGTATCAGAGGGAAAATCCATATTGGTCGTCTCTCATAATGCCAAGGCCCTCAGTGTACTCAAGGACAAGATACCCAAAGGCATCCAGGACCTTGCCGTATCCCTGGTAAATGAAGGAAAAGGCAATGAAGGATTGAAAGCATCCGTAAGTGCCATCATTCGTCATATATCCGGGCGCTACGAAGCCGACAGAATAGAAGCCTTGGAAGGTCAGCTTTCCGCCCTGGAAAACAAGTATGCCCTATTGCTGGGAGAAATGTACAAGGTCGTCCAGGCCAACTCCGAAAAACTGGAACTGGTTCACCCCAATACCCGTTTCCCGGAAGAAAGGAGTGCCTATGAATGGGCTGTCTATATGCACGAGGAAGACCCCAGGAACCCGGTACTGTTGAAAGACACGGTCGATTTTACGAGCGACACCACGGGCCTGGCAGAAAAGCTCCAGTCCCTGACCGTCATATCCAATCAGTTTCAACCGGAAGATTTCGACCTGATGCATTACCGGTTCCTGGAAGACCATGCTTTTCCGGAATTGCAGCAATTGAGACGCATAGAAGTAAGGCTGGAAGAAATTGCCCAGCACATTCGTATAGTGGATTATGCTGAGATGGACCCAGCAGTAGCCGACGAAGCATTCCTGAGTGAATTTGAAGAACTGGATGATCAATGGAAAGCCCTGAGCCAAACAGAAATAGCCCAAAAGCTGTTCTTACATCCGGATTTCGACAAGGCAACCTTAAGAAAGCTGCTTTTGGACTATATGCCCCTGAGGAATCAGGTAGAGGCTGCGGACAATACCCTCCTATCCTATGAACTGGACCTTACACCTTTACATGGTACTGACCCGGACCAGCTCTATAAAATGGTCAATCAGCTCATAGTCCGGTTTGGCGACAACCAACAATTGGGATGGATGTCCAGGAATCTCATGGACAAGCACATGAAGCTCTTTTTCACTTGCAGGATCAACTACAACTACGCCATAGACCTGGAGCATTTCAAACTCATTGAAACGTCCATCAACCGGGACCGTCAGCTCAAACAACTCAGCATTACCTTTCAAAATTATTTGCGCAAATTCGGCATGGCCGCACCGGACATACAGAGCCTGCTTAAGGAGTTGGATTTGCTCAGTTACTTCGAAGAAAACCTGGGCACCTTCAATGCTGGTCTCCGGGAGCGGAAAATGCCTCCTTACGATCCGACCAACGAAGCACAGCGGAAATACCTGTCCGGACTGACGCAGTATGCAGAATACCAAAAGATCCATGCAGGTCTAAAGCAGATCAAAGAAAGGCTGATCGATCATGAACATGCACATCCACTTATATTCAACATTGCCAGGTCCCTGGAATTCGTAAATAGGGCTAACTATGAATTATACTTTTCCCAATACCGGGAAAAAAGGTTAAAGCAACCAGCTTCCATACGCTTTGACCAGCTCTATAAAGAAGTAGGACGCATCCTGCCTCAAACGGTTGTCTATATAAAGGACCGGGGAATGGCGGGCGTCAAGCTATTTCCGACTGCTTCGGACATAGAAATGGATTTATTCCATGCCCGGCTACACAGCTTTTTAACGCATATCGTTGCTCAAACCAAACAGTCCGGAACCTTACTGGCCGATTTGCAGAAGGTGAAAAGGGCTATTGAAAAGCAGACGGCAGAGCTAATCTCCTATAAGGCCTGGTACTACAAAGCCCAAAAAGTAAATGATATACAGAAGGCCGCCCTGAATGCCTGGCTAAACGACCTGATTAACATAGGAAAAGGATTTGGGAAAAACACAGCCCGAAACATGGCCAGCGCTGTGCGTAATATGCAGATTGCCAAAGAAGCGGTACCCATTTGGATCATGCCCCAGGAGACTGCCATCACTTTCTTCCCCGACGCCAGCCCGGGTCAGTTTGATCTACTCATCATTGATGAGGCCTCCCAATGCGATATCAGTGGACTCAACCTGGTCTACCGTTGCAAAAAGTGCCTGATCGTGGGAGACGAGAACCAAACCTCCGTCAGTGCAGACCGAAGCGTATTCTCCATTGACCGGACAAACGACCTATTGGATAAATACCTGATCTCTCACCGCTTCAAAACCCAGTTTGACGTCAACAATAAAAACAACAGCATATATACCATCAGTGGCGTCATCTATCCCAATATCGTGACCCTGACGGAGCACTTCCGCTGCCTTCCGGAGATCATCGGCTATTCCAACCAATATATGTACAATAAGGATATCGTTCCCTTGAAGACCGCTACGGAACATCCTTTTGGAGACCCCATAGCCCTGGAATATACGGAAGACAATCCCGATTCAGAGGAAAAACCACTACTCGTGCGTAGCGTGGCCCAAGCCATTGAAGCATATATTTTACGATACCGGGAAGGGAAAATCAAACGACTGCCTACTATAGGCATTATCACCCTTGACGGCGCCAACCAGGCCCACCAGCAGGCCCTGCTGAGGGAAGTCGCAGCCTCCGAGCTAATCAAACAGTATGAAGATTCCCTTGATCTGCTTATAGGTACCTCCAGGGAGTTTCAAGGCGACGAGAGAGACGTCATGTTATTGACCATCACGGCGAGCCACAGCATCCGTAAGGAAGGCGAACGATACACTTTCCGGCCTCCCCGAGCTGCTACCACAGAAGAATACATGCGCATTTACAACGTAGCCGCCTCCAGGGCCAAAGAAAGGTCAGTGTTATTCCATACCATACATCCCGAAGCCATAGCCCTGATGAATCCAGCCTGTTACCGCAAGCGTCTACTGGACTACTATCAAGGTCAGCAACATAAATTACGCGCCCAGGACGTATCCGCCCAAAGCCTGCCCACCCTGTTGGAACGAGTTGACGCCTTTGCAGGGGACTTCCAAAGCAGTGTATGCCGTTTCCTCTATGAAAACGGATTAGGGGACTTCCTTTTCCCTCAGATGGAAATTGGTAAATACCGGATAGACTTTGGCATTATCCTCCATAACCGGAAACTGGCCATAGAATGCGATGGCGATATCCATTATGCAGGTATGGATAAAATCCGGGAAGATATAGCCCGCCAGCTCATCCTGGAAAGAGCCAACTGGCATTTCTTCCGCATCCAAAGCGCCGACTGGTTCTATCGCCGTAAGGCAGTAGGCGAGGCATTGCTGAAGTGGATCAGGGACAATACCCAGCCTGAGGAAACTTACTTAGTCACGTAATCCCCCCGGGAATTAATAGCGACTACCGGAAGCCGGTGATAGAGTTGGAAATAATTGTAAGAAGATTGTAGGGTCGTATTGAATCTGTCCCAGTCCTTATCGTCCCGGATCTGGGCCTTTAAATAGAGGGCCGATTTTTCCTGGTCATACCGGATGGGATAAATATGGACGGGTATATAATCCTGCCCTTGCTGACGGGAGATGGCCGCCAGCATATATACTTCTTCTATCTGATTATCCAGAATCGGAATACAACCTACCGAAACACAACTTCCATGGATATAGATGTCCCCACCGGGAGGGCCTGCGCATTTCATGCGGTCGCTCAGGTTGGGATAATCCAACCCTAGCGCCAGGTGGTAATTGCTGTTGGGATTAAATTGACGGATGTAATAAAACCCTTCCGGAACCTGCATATCCCCTTCCTTTCTTTTGGGCCCCATCTTACCGGAGGTCCGGCAGACCTTATATACTTTAAACAACTGGAAGGTATCCTTGATATCGTTTTTTACCCAAATCTCCAGCTCCTTTTCGTACTTGAAGGAGCGCATATAGATGTATTTTGCTGGCCACTTCAGGCCTTTGGCTTCAAATTGTTTTTTCAGGGTATCCTCGCTTCCCTTGATCAGGGGGGCCAAACGGGCGTTGGTCTCCTGAATACCAATATAAGTTTGGGCGCGGAGGGCCGTAGTTGCAAAAGCCAGGATAAGAAATTGGATAATTAAAGACTTCAACTGCACACTCAAATGATTTACGCTGGATGAACTAATTCAATTAGGAACGAAGTTAGGACGAAAAAAGTATCTCCTACCCTCGTTTAACTGAGCTATCACAATATATGAAATTTTATAATATAAAACTTGTGCAACCGATTGATACCAGGTTTTAAGGAGTGTGGGGCTAAAAATCCCCTATTTTTAACGATCAACAAAGAGAACATGAGTAATACGAACGCGCAGAGACAATCTTATGCCATTGTAATCATTGGGATGTTATTCTTTATCCTGGGTTTTGTCACCTGGTTAAATGGAACCTTGATCCCCTTTTTAAAGCTGACCTGCCAACTCCAGTCCGACCTGTTGGCCCTGTTGGTAACCTCCGCTTTTTACATCGCCTATGTGGTGCTGGCGTGGCCAGCCGCCATGGTCCTGGAAAAAGTAGGCTATAAAAATGGCATGGCGCTTAGCCTGTTGATCATGGCCTTAGGATCGCTGATATTCATACCGGCTGCACACAGCCGGAATTTCGGGCTTTTTCTGGTGGGATTGTTTGTTCAGGCAGGTGGAATGACCATCCTCCAGGCTGCCTCCAATCCCTATATTTCCGTATTGGGTTCTCTGGATACCGCTGCCAGGCGTATGTCCATCATGGGTATTTGTAACAAAACGGCTGGTATTCTCAGCCCCATCATCCTGAGTGCCATCGTCCTCAAAAATGCAACGGCTTTGGAAACCCAGATCAGCAACACCCATGACCTTGCTCAGAAAACCATCCTGCTTTCCGAAATGGCTTCCAGGATTATCCCCCCTTATATAGCGATGGCGGGAGTCCTGTTAGTACTTGCCTTCCTGATCAAGATGTCGAAATTACCTGAAATCAACCTGGGTAGTTCTAAAAATGAAGGTAGCGGCAAAGCGGCAGAGAAAAAGTCGTTAAGGGATTTCCCCCACCTTTGGTTGGGAGCCCTTTGCATATTTCTCTATGTGGGCGTAGAGGTTTTAGCAGGGGATGGGATAGGGACTTTTGGGAGAGCTTCCGGTCTACCGCTGGACGTCACTAAGTTTTTTACTTCCTTCACCTTGGGCGCTATGCTGGTAGGTTATGTTGTAGGGATTATTACCGTCCCTAAATATATGTCTCAGTCCACGGCCCTGAAAATTTGCGCTTGGAGTGGGCTGATCTTTGGGGCAGGCGTACTATTCACCCACGGATATGCGGCCATCACCTGTATTGCCTTACTGGGATTGTCCAATTCCCTGATGTGGCCTGCCATTTGGCCGCTGGCCCTGGAAGGGTTGGGCGCCTTCACCAAACGTGGTTCTGCCCTCCTGATTATGGGTATTGCCGGTGGAGCCCTGGTACCTCCTTTATACGGAGCCCTTAAGGACAAGGCAGGGTTGCCCAACAATATTGCTTACTGCCTATGCCTGCTGCCTTGTTACGGCTATATCCTATACTATGCGCTTAAAGGCCATAAGGTTGGCCAGCCCGCCGTAGATATGGAAACACGAAAAACAATAGCAACGATAGGGCAAACCACTTGATATAATCCAATTGAATTAACTGAAGGCCCCGCTTAGTCTGGGCCTTTTTTGTAGCCAAATGCTTAATTGGGCAAATCCTTCCCAATAAAAGTCCAAAATTCAATTAATTTAAGGACCACATTTAATTCTTACACCTAAAGCGAACTTATGAATCCCACAATTTCCCAAAAATGTCTTGCTGAATTCTTTGGAACCTTCGTACTCGTATTGATGGGTTGCGGCGCCGCAGTCATCGCAAAAGATCATGTTGGCTTTCTGGGCATATCCTTTGCCTTCGGCCTTTCTGTGGTCGGCATGGCCTATGCGGTTGGTCATATTTCCGGATGTCATTTAAATCCTGCGATCACCATTGGCATCTGGGCGGCTGGAAGAATGGGTGGTAAAGATGCCGCGCTATACATGGTAGCACAAATTGTCGGCGCCATCGTAGCCTCGGGGGTACTTTACCTGATAGCTAGCGGTAAAGCCGATTACTCCCTAGCCGCCAACGGCCTGGGCCAGGATGGCGTTGGGCCTAATAGTCCGGACAATTACAACCTTACCAGTGGGCTGATTGCAGAAATTGTGTTTTCTGCGATATTCCTGTTTGTGGTGATGGGGTCCACTTCTAAAATGACCACCACGCCCATTGCTGGATTAGGAATTGGTCTTACCCTTACCCTGATTCATATCGTAGGAATCCCCGTTACGGGTGTTTCGGTAAATCCTGCCCGATCTATAGGGCCTGCCCTCTTCGTTGGAGGCAAAGCCTTAGCTGATCTATGGGTATTTATTATAGGCCCCATATTTGGTGGATTAATAGGTACCGGTATTTACAGGCTGCTGGATAAGTCGAAATAATAGCTATCCTCATATCCTTAAAAGCTCCGGTCTAAAGATCAGGAGCTTTTTTGTTAGGATTTGGTATCCTTAATAGTCACTGTACATCATTCAGGAATTGTATACCCTGTTGAAAATTGTGTAACTGATTGAAAAGAAGCCATTAACCGCTGGAACCCAAAATAAGGGCCATATATAGGGGTGAATAAGGCATTACAATAAATTGTACTACAACAATTTATGATATTACGAATACGGGCATTTCACCGACTAGATCTCAAGGGGGAACCGCTCGTCCTAAATTAACAATATGGTCCCCATCGCGTTATACAGGAAAGGCCTAATTTTACGACCACTGTTCAACCTGCCCGTCGACACAGACGGCTCCCCCGGCTATTCAGACACCCATGTTTCTAAGTTGCTTTATGCAGATTACATATTCATTAAAAAAAGGTATCCCATTGAATACAAGTCTTAGGTATGCCCCTTTATTTCTATTGGCATCCAGTCTGTTGCTCGCGCCATGCGCTTCGCGTGCCCAACAAACAGATACCAGTCAGCTACTGACCCTTCAGGACTGTATTGGCTATGCCATCCAGCACCAACCGTCGCTAAAACAATCACAGATCGGAATAGAAATTGCCCGATCTACCAACAAGATTGCCCTTGCCGGGTGGTTGCCCCAGGTGAATGGCACTGGTAGTGTAACCCACTACATTCAACAGCCCACCACCTTTGTAACCAATAGTAGTGGTCAGGTAGTGCCTGAAAAGACGGCTATTATCAATACTGTCATTCCTGCCGTTACCGCAACCCAGAACATTTTCACACCCTCCCTGATGTACGCCGCCAAGGCTGCGCCTTTATACATCAAGCAGGCCCAACAGGCTACGGACAGTACCCAGATAGACCTGGTAACCAATGTCAGCCTTGCGTTTTATAACCTCCTGCAAACGCTCGAAGAGATTGACGTACTCAAGTCTGATACCGCCTTACTGGCCAAAACCGTTAGCGATACCTACCATCAGTGGAAAAGCGGGATCGTTGATGAAACAGATTATGACGAGGCCGTCATCAGTCTGAATAACTCCCTGACGCAGTTAAACCAGGAACAACAGAATATCGTTCCTCAATATGCGATGTTGAAGCAATTTATGGGCTTCCCCCCCCAACAGCAGTTCAACGTCAATTATGACACGACAACGATGCTCAACGACGTTGCCTTTGACACTACGGAGCAACTGCAATTTGAAAAGCGGATAGAAATGCAGCAGTTACAGACAGCAAAAGCCCTGGCAAAACAGCAAACGGATTACTATCGTCTTGCCTGGCTGCCTACGGTGTCTGCTTTTTTTGACTATGACTATGAGTTCATGAACAACTCTACCGCAGATCTGTTCAAACAAGCCTATCCTTACTCCCTGATAGGACTGAATGTAAACATTCCCCTATTTACAGGATTTGCCCGTACGCAAAACATACATAGGTCCAAACTGCAACAAGCATTGCTGGATTACTCGGAAATAAATCTGAAGTCCCAGATTTATTCGGATTATACCACCGCCATGGCCAGTTACAAATCCAATTGGTACAGCCTTGGCAAACTCAAGGACAATCAAGCCTTGGCCAAGCGGACCTACGACATCGTATACCTGCAATACAACCAAGGAGTCGTGCCTTACCTGAACGTCATCACCGCCCAATCAAATCTGATCTCCGCTCAAATTGGCTATATCAATTCCCTGTTCACCTTGCTGGCAAGTAAAGTAAGCCTGGAAAAAGCCATGGGAGACATAACCATCAAACAACCTTAACGTCTTTTAAATAAGTCATCTCTA
>CAJCIQ010000227.1 GCA_903970475.1 Beijerinckiaceae bacterium | reverse complement strand
TGGCGTGAAATTAAATCAAAATCAATTATCTGCCTCAGATTATCGGTACAAAAATCCGCTTTAGTAGTCCAGATCCAGCTTCAGACGGTCTTTCAGCTCTTTGACCAATGGGAATTGCGTACTCATTTTTTCAAACAGCTCCTTGGTGTTCAGGGGACGTTCCATGGGTTCTGAAGCCATTTGGGTCTCTTCTACGAGGACCTGATAGGTGAGTTGCCTATTATTAAAGAAGCTTTGTATATGTTCTATCAGGGAGGCTCTTTCTCCTTCTATGAACTTAGCCTGAATATTGCTTGCCGTGACAATATCGAAGTTTTGGTCGTTTTGAATGCGTAGGGTTGCCAGTCGGAAATTGGTGACCGCAGAATGGTTCTTCCTTTCCTGTAGCAGTGCAATGTATTGGTGCCATCCTTCTTCCAACAGGGGCATGGTCAGCTCCTTTACGGCTGATGTGGGTGCCTGATTGGCGGCAATCTGCTGCCGAAGTTTTTGTAAGCTGCCTAGTTTACCTGCTACGCGCATACCCGGTTTGGGGGTAGATTCTGCATCGGGTTCCGGGCTAGAGGTGGATGTAAACGTGGGGGCGTTGGTGGGGGTAGGAATCGGATCCTTGGGTCTGGTTTCTACCATCAGTTTAGCGCCAGATCCTGATCCTGTCTGGGGAGCCGGTGTTGCTACTGCCGGAGCCTTACGCCCAGTCACAATGGGCCTGGTTCTGAATCCGATGGGCGCTTTTGCAGATCCCACCTTTAAAGATCCATCCCCGCTTTGAGCCAATTCCAAAGCTTGCGCCAGATAGGTTAATTTGATTAAAGCCAGCTCCACGTGTAACCTTTTGTTCCTTGCTCCCTTATAGCTGAGTTCCGCTTCACTGAGTATGTTCAGGGCACTGATAACAAAACCAGGATCTACTTTGACAGAAGCGGCCTTGTATTTTTCGCGGAAGCTCTCCACTACATCCAGTAAGACCAGGACTTTATCATCTTTACATACCAGTAAGTTCCTGAGTGTTTCCGTCATTCCGCCCAGTACCAGGTCTCCTTCAAATCCCTTTTTGTTGATATCGTCATAGAGCAGCAAGGTGCCGCTCAGGTCTTGAGCCAGCATAAGGTCCAGGAGGCGTAGGTAATAATCGTCATCTAGTACGTTGAGGTGCTCCAGGGTATTGGTATAACTCAGTTTACCTCCAGTAAAAGAAACGATCTTATCCATGATGGATAAGGCATCCCTCATACATCCGTCACTTTTTTGGGCAATCACCTGAAGGGCGGCTGTTTCTGCTGAGATATGTTCTTTATGGCAGATATCATCCAGGTGTTCTACCGTATCCCTGAGCGTAATTCTTTTAAAGTCAAAGGTTTGACACCGGGAAAGGATGGTGGGAAGGATTTTATGCTTTTCTGTGGTTGCCAAAATAAAAATGGCATAAGAAGGGGGCTCTTCCAGCGTTTTCAGGAAGGCATTAAATGCGGAGGAGGATAACATGTGCACCTCATCCACGATATAGACTTTATACTTACCGGCCTGGGGGGCAAAACGAACTTGCTCCACCAGCGAGCGGATGTCATCTACCGAGTTATTGGAGGCCGCATCCAGTTCATGGATATTCAGGGAGGTACCTTCATTGAAGGTCCTACAGGACGTGCACTCATTACAGGCTTCCCCATCAGGTTTGAGGTTCTCGCAATTGATGGTTTTGGCCAATATCCTGGCACAGGTGGTTTTACCTACTCCTCTGGGACCACAAAAAAGAAAAGCATGGGCCAATTGCCGGCTCCGGATGGCGTTCTTCAGGGTAGTGGTGATATGAGATTGGCCCACGACCGTATCAAAGGTCTGGGGCCTGTATTTTCTGGCCGAAACGATAAATTGATCCATAATTGCTACAATTACAAAGGTACGGTTTAATCCAAAATGGGATGCCTCCGGACGGTTTTACCCAGATCGAACAGGTACCGGTAGGTCGTCAATATCCTACTGCGGTAAGTGCCCAGGCTTTCTGCTACGTTGATCATTTTGGGATTGAAGTCCCCTATCCACTGCATTTCGTAATCCTTGTATGGACAAGTTTGTGCCTGAAGTATCTTTGCGCCCTCCACGATCATAAATGAATCTACGCCTTTCCCCTGCCACTGGGGCACAATGCCAAAAACGATTCCGGTTGCTTTGGTGCAGGCTCCCCTCCATTTGAGGAATAAAAACCTCAGTTTTTCCCACCACCCAAATTTTCCATTGAAATGTTTGAAGTATTGGTTGAGCTCGGGCAGGTTTACCCAGCAGGCGATGGGTTCTTCCTCATTATAAACAAACCAGACCAGCCTTTCGTCCAATACCGGCTTCATGGTCCGGAACATGGCTTTTGCCTGGTCAATGTGCAGCTCTTTGCCGCCCCCATGGCTTTGCCAGGCTGCATTATAGACTTTTACAAAGTCCGACGCGTATTTATCCAGCTTACCTTTTTCAATATGCCTGGCAGCTATGCCGGGCTGTTGACGGAGGAGATCCTCATGTCTTTTAAAGAATTTATCCTGAAGGGGGGCCTTTACCTTCATGGCAAAGCATACCTGGTTAAAAAAGGGGGCAAAACCATAATTTTCCAGTAGGGTTTTATAGTAAGGGGGATTAAAATTCATTCCATAGAGCGGAGGGTGAAAACCTTCTACAATCAATCCCCACCACCTATCCCTTTCCCCAAAATTAATGGGGCCATCCATGGCTTCCATGCCCAGGGATTTGAGCCAATCCCTGGCGGTATCCAAGAGCAGATTAGCCGCAGGTTGGGAATTAATGCAATCAAAAAACCCAATGCCGCCCGTAGGCTGGCTATCCCCTTTATTTTTGTATTTGCGATTGGTAAAAGCGGCTATCCTGCCTACATACCGGCCTGACTCGTCTTGCAATAGCCAGCGGGCACATTGTCCAAAACGAAAAGCCTTATTTTTGGTTGGATCGAATACCTCCGCTATATCTTGGTCCAAGGGCCTGATGTAATTCGGGTCTTTGCCGTTCAACATCGCATTTACTTCTATGAAAGCCTTGGCTGTTTCTTTTCCAAGAACTTCTATCAATTGCATACCAATGCCCTTTTTTAGGGAGCAATTTAGCATATCGTTCCCGTTTTCGGCAACGTTTTTGACAGAGTACCTACGGTAGAAACCGTATCTTGTTCATATTTAAAACACACCTAACCATGTCAGATAACAACAAATTGCTACTCGGAATCTTCATTGGAGCCGCTGTAGGCGCCACCCTCGGAATTTTACTCTCCGGGGACAAAGGCAAGGAAATGCTAGATAAAATCAAGGAAACGGCTTCTGGTTTGGAGGATGAGCTCCTGTCGGCTGTGGATAAAGGGAAACAGGTAGCTGAAGATTTGGAAGAAAAAATAAGGCAATTCACCGCGACCGCTTGATTTTGGTTGGCCTGTAAACATTTTAAGCATGGAAGAAAAGAAACCAGATAAGGATCGATTTTTTGCGGATACGGAAGAATTGATAGAATCCTATATCAAGGATAGGTTATTGTTACTCCGTTTGGATGCTTCTGAAAAAGGCGCCAAACTGGCGGCTCACTTTGTCACTGGTGCCCTGTTGTGCCTGATTGGTTTATTTATTTTATTGTTTTTGAGCATCATGGCGGGGTATTATTTCACGGAGTTAACGGGCAGCCCATTCTGGGGCTTTGCCATCATTTCCGGGGCTTATATCCTAATCTTTTTGTTGGTGCTGATTATACGGAAACGCTATTTTCACCCCTTCCTGATCAATTTTGTGATAAGAATATTGTTTGACCGAAATAATGAAGAGGAACATGGAGCAACAGCAACATCAGAAAGTGTACTTCCCAGATAACAATCCCCAAGCGCCCCTGATCCGGAACCTGCAAGAACTGCATGCAGCAAAGCAACTGGTCAGGACAAGGATAAAAGCAGGGGAGCAAACACTCAAGGACAGCGTTCAGGAATTGCCTGGGCAGCTACTATATACAGGCTTTCGGTTTATCATCCCCCCTATAATCTCCGGCCGTATCACCCAGTCGGCCTTGGAAGCTGGAAAATCTTTGGTCGATTTATTCTTTGTCAAAAAAGGGGACCATTCCGGTAGTGGAGACAAGAAGGCCCTGGTGCAATCACTAAAAAAAGTTGGATTACTGGCAGCGGCTAAATGGGGTTTTCGTCTTCTTACAAGATCTATTTAATTGATAATCATTATTATATGAATAATGATGGGAAATATTATGTATTTTCCCAATCTCCTCATTATAATAGGGGTTGAACCCTTATCTTTGCGCAAATTTTGAAAAACGAAACTATATTAAGTATATGGCCAATGTCGGTAAGATCAAGCAGATCATCGGTGCGGTAATTGATGTTCGGTTCGACAACGAGAGTGACCTCCCAGAAATT
>CAJCIQ010000226.1 GCA_903970475.1 Beijerinckiaceae bacterium | reverse complement strand
CCGCCACTGCATCGGCGGGGCTGGGAATACGCTGGCCTGGAGGCTGGGTCTGTGGCTGACGCTGGATCAGGGCGGTATCGGCAGGCTGCCGTTGAACGCCCGGAGAGGCTTGACGCGCTATCGCGGGCCCAGCAGCCGGGGATGGAGGCCGAGTGCCCGGCTGGGACGCTGAAGCCGTCACCCTATCCGCCATGGCGTCTGACTGTTTTTCTTCGGGAGAGTCCTGCGCTCCCCCTTCAAGCTTGGGTTTTAATCCAGCGAGGGTGTTTTTTCCCAGGAAATACGCGGCCCTGAAATTATTATCTCCCACAATGCCTCTGATCCCATCTGCGTAATGTCCATCATCACCGTACCCTAGTGACCAGGAAGGTACGGGCTTATTTGTGCAGGCACCAGCACTTAACCCACCTTCAAATTTTGCCCGATACTTTGGATCGGACCTCGCCTTTTTGGCAATATTGTCATATAGCTGCATACTCAACACCTCTGTAAAGCCCTCATTGACGATCTTTCTTCCATGTTGCATGGCCGCAAAATCCGGATGAATATAGGGATGCATTAATTCGTGGCACATTGTTTTAATAACCCTCCAGCGGCTGTTACATTCCTCCTCCTGTGGTTTTGATTGCAGGTTCACAACCACGTCTGGGCTATCCACTGGCGGGGTGAAGGACTGCCAGGACATGATGGTATCCAACTGTTTGAGCACAGCAGGGTCACTCAAAAGTTGTAGAATGATATCATTAAATACATCGTTGTCTGCATCGCATCGGGTATCAAAGTTGGTCCCGGCAAAAATTTGTTTATCATCGCCTACCCCCTTGGCCCTGTTTACCAGATAATCATGTTTAAGGTTAGGTGGCAAAGCATTAGGCGAGGTACTTGCTTTTATATGGCTGCCATAATCCCAGCTTTGCAAATAATCCTTTGTTCTGGCATGACCTATATAGGGGCTAAAAAAGGACATGGCTTCCTGTTGTACGATAGAGGCCAGTGGGGAGATATCCTTTATATCCTGGGTTTTACCAACGACCTTTTTATCATTTTCCTGATCAGTCAGGTATGTATGCATAGCCGCCGTCAGATCGGTCCTTAATTTTTGCTCATCAAGGGCGGCCGAGCGTGAAGCTGGGCAGGAAGAACCTGAACTGGAAGCGCCGGAGAAAGAAGCCGCATGGTTATAGGCAAAGTCCAGCATGGACTGATCGGAAGCCGCTGGCTTCTTTAGTCCGGCAGTCAATGCCTCTTCAAACCACCCGCTGACCCTCAATACCTCATCTTCAAATACATGGACACCGGCACCTTCCGTCCATGGACGGCTCGAAATGCCAGGCACCCTGGCAATCAGCCTGTCCACCGCATCATCCTTATTTAAACTGGCCACTGGATTATCCGCTAACAGATCCAGGGCGTACATCAAAACTCGTTTATCCTCGTCAGAAAACACCGCGATTTTAGGCTTTAGTATGGTCGCCGCTTTTCCGGTATACCTGGTATAGGTTTCCATAAGCCCTTGCTCATATTCTCCTACATTGAATTTGAATACAGGAGCGTAATTGATGTTCACCTGGGTATTGCCTACCGGATAAGTAGCCCTGGAGATAAGATGTATCCCATTATCTTGTTGAATGACATGGGTTAGTTCATGCGCCATTAAGTGCATGCCGCTCTCGGTTCCCGGTTGATATTGGCCAGACCCAAACACAATGTTGTTACCATAAGTATAGGCTCTGGCATTGATGTTTTGCGCGGACGCATTAGCGCCCATGTCTGTATGCAGTTGTACATTGGAAAAGTCGTATCCAAAACGGGGTTCGAAAAAGCCCTTTTCTTCTGGTGTCAGAGACCGGCCTTTTCCATTGAGGGAACCTACATAACTTTCCGTAGAGGCGTCAACAGATGGAGCAGCAGAACCCTCTCCTTCTTTTCGATGCAGTTTTTTTTCCTCTTCTTCACAATGCGCGCATTTTTTGCTGATAGCCGGGGGGGAGGCTTTAAAAAATGAACCCCCTCCACTATTGGTATGGGGTATATCCATCACCTGGTCTGCCATGGCGTCGGCTTCCTGTTCAAAGGGATCTCCCACAGAACCCATAGAAAGTTTTGGCTGTATGATCGAAGCAAAAAAAGGTTGTGCGGCCTTTGTAGTAGCAGCAGCGGTAGCATCCATGGCCTTTTGCGTCACTTCGGATTTTTTCATAGTGCTCAGTTTATAGCAAGGCTGGTCCTAACCATAAAATTAACACCTCACCCAGGTCTATGTCAACCGTAGAAACACGCAATCTGGAGATCAGGAGGTTATAAATTTGGGCGTAATCAGGTTTTCCAGGGAATAGATCTCCTCCCATTTTTCCTCAGTAATGAGTTGCCTTTCCTTGACAACAATGTCATGCACCGACTTTCCGGTCTTCAATGCCTCCCTGGCAACGCCGGCACAGGTTTCGTATCCTAAAATGGGGTTCAACTGTGTGACAATCCCGATGCTGTTCATGACCTGCATCTTAGTGTGTTCTGCATTGGCAGTGATGCCCTTTACACACAAGGTTTCCAGGGTGTGGCAGGCCCTGCTCAGGTATCCCAGCGAAGTGAACAATGAAAAAGCAATGACGGGTTCCATCACATTTAGTTGAAGTTGTCCTGCTTCGGCCGCCATAGAAATGGTCAGGTCAGCACCAATGACGTAAAAGCAGGTTTGATTCACCACTTCTGGTATTACGGGATTAACCTTTCCGGGCATGATGGAAGATCCGGGTTGCATGGGAGGAAGGTTGATTTCATTTAACCCGCAACGGGGGCCACTGCTAAGTAAGCGTAAGTCATTGCATATTTTACTAAGCTTTATGGCGCTCCTTTTGAGCGTTCCGCTCAATTGTACATAAGCCCCAGTATCCACGGTGGCTTCGATCAGATCTATGGCTAATATCACGGGTACCCCACTGATGTCGGCCAGGTGTTTGACACATAATTCCGCATAACCACCAGGGGCATTTACGCCGGTGCCTATGGCGGTAGCGCCCATATTCACTTCCGTCAGTAGTTTTGCCGCTTCCCTTAATCGCTGGACGTCTTCTCCCAAGGTTGTGGCAAAGGCGTTAAACTCTTGGCCAAGGGTCATGGGCACCGCGTCCTGGAGTTGGGTCCTGCCCATTTTCAGGACCGTCTTGAGCTCCTGGCCTTTATCATAAAAAGCCTTCTGTAAACTGGATAAGGTATCCGCGAAGGCCTCTATTTTTAAATAAATGGCAATCCTTAACGCGGTTGGGTAGGCATCATTGGTGCTCTGAGACAAATTCACGTCGTTATTGGGATGCAGATACTGGTAGTCCCCCTTCTTGTGTCCCATATGTTCCAACCCCAGATTTGCAATCACTTCATTGGCATTCATATTGGTGGAGGTACCGGCTCCTCCCTGAATCATGTCGCTGATAAACTGATCGGTGAATTCTCCGGCAATCAGACGGTCGCAGGCGTAAATGATGGCCTCCGTTTTTTCCTTATTCAATACACCCAAATCCCTATTGGCCATGGCTGCGGCTTTTTTGACATACCCAAAAGCCTTTATAAACCTCGGATAACTTCCTATAGATATCCCGGTAATGTCGAAATTATCCTTTGCCCTTAATGTTTGGACCCCGTAATAGCAATCATCGGGTATTTGTTTTTCACCCAAAAAGTCGTGCTCGGTTCTATAAGTTGACATAACTATTTCTTTGATTGGAATGTACCCACAAAAAATTGCCTGTAGAAATAAAGCTTGCTAATTTCATTTCCAGTATTTATTTGTTACTATACCAAAATGTAAAGGGCGCCCATGATAGTGAGCGCCCCTTCCAATAGGTATACTGACCTTTATTTTTTGATATCAAACCTGTCCAGATTCATTACCTTAGACCAGGCCGCCACAAAATCCTTCACAAATTTTTGATGCCCGTCACTGCTTCCATATACTTCAGCAATAGCCCTGAGTTCTGAATTGGAGCCGAATACCAGGTCAGCCCTGGTAGCCGTCCACTTTGCTTTGCCTGTAGCCCTGTCTGTTCCTTCGTACAACTCTTTTTCTGCATCCGTCGCTTTCCACACCGTACCCATATCCAGGAGGTTTACAAAAAAATCATTGGTCAACTGACCGGGCTTTTCCGTAAACACCCCATGTTTGGATCCATCCCAATTGGTGTTGAGCACCCGCATTCCACCTACCAATACGGTTAGCTCCGGAGCGGAGAGGGTTAATAATTGAGCCTTGTCAATCAGCCATTCTTCCGTAGAAACTTGAGACCTGTACTTGCGGTAGTTGCGGAATCCATCTGCTGTAGGCTCCAGGTAGCCTACAGACTCAACGTCTGTTTGTTCCTGGGTGGCATCCATACGGCCGGGTGTAAAAGGAACGGTTATGGTATGACCGGCGTCCTTAGCTGCTTTTTCCACGCCAGCTACACCAGCCAGCACGATAAGGTCCGCTAACGAAACCTTTTTACCTCCATTGTTGAAATCCTTTTGTATCGCTTCTAATTTACCCAGCACCTTTTCCAATTGGGTAGGGTTATTCACTTTCCAGAACTTCTGGGGCGCCAGCCGTATACGCGCTCCGTTAGCGCCACCCCGCTTGTCTGACCCACGGAAAGTAGAAGCAGAAGCCCAGGCGGTAGATACGAGTTCAGAAACGCTTAAGCCAGCCCCTAAAATTTTGGCTTTCAAATCCGCTGCATCTTTATCATCAATGAGCGGATGATCCACTACAGGTATGGGATCCTGCCAAAGCAATTCTTCCTTGGGCACGTCTGGTCCCAGGTAACGTGCTCTGGGTCCCATATCCCTATGGGTTAGTTTAAACCAGGCCCTGGCAAACGCATCCGCCAACTGATCGGGATGCTCCAGGAAACGCCTGGCAATCTTTTCGTAAGAAGGGTCAAATTTCAAAGCCAGGTCCGTGGTCAACATGGTAGGCTTGTGCCGTTTGGCAGCATCATAGGCGTCCGGAATGATGTCTGAGGCATCTTTGGCTACCCATTGTGCCGCCCCTGCCGGGCTTTTGGTCAATTGCCAATCAAAACCAAAGAGATTCTCCAGGAAGTTATTGCTCCATTTGGTGGGTGTCTTGGTCCAGGTTACTTCCAGTCCGCTGGTGATGGTATCGGCGCCTTTACCGGAGCCGTAGGCATTATGCCAACCCAGTCCCTGCAATTCCAGTTCCGCTGCTTCTGGTTCTTTACCCACATTTGTAGCCGGAGCCGCTCCATGGGTTTTACCAAAACTATGGCCACCGGCAATCAGGGCTACCGTTTCTTCGTCGTTCATGGCCATGCGTCCAAATGTATCCCGGATATCTTTGGCAGCGGCAATAGGATCCGGATTTCCGTCCGGCCCCTCCGGATTGACGTAGATAAGCCCCATTTGTACAGCGGCCAGTGGTTGCTCCAAATTCCTGCCATGGATCTCTCCATCGGGTTCTTCATCCGTTACCAATACCCCATGATTTTCCGCTACGCCAGGAGCCCCATGTGCATAACGAATGTCTCCGCCCAACCAGGTGGTTTCCGCTCCCCAGTAAACGTCTTCTTCCGGCTCCCATACATCGGGGCGTCCCCCTGCAAAACCAAATGTTTTAAAGCCCATGGATTCCAGGGCTATATTACCCGTGAGGATCAACAAATCCGCCCAGGAGATTTTATTTCCGTATTTCTGTTTGATGGGCCAGAGTAAGCGCCGGGCTTTATCCAGGCTTACATTATCCGGCCAGCTGTTCAACGGAGCAAAGCGCTGCTGACCAGCACCGGCACCTCCGCGTCCGTCGCCTACCCGATAAGTTCCGGCGCTGTGCCAGGCCATGCGGATAAACAAGGGACCATAGTGTCCGAAGTCAGCGGGCCACCAAGGCTGAGTGTCAGTCATGAGGGCATGCAGGTCTTTTTTAACGGCTTCCAGGTCCAGGCTGTTAAAAGCCGCTGCATAATCAAAATCCTTATCCATGGGATCAGATAAAGCGGAGTGCTGACGCAGAATATTGAGCTTTAGTTGGTTGGGCCACCAGTCTTTATTCCTGGTGCCTCCTCCACCTACATTGCTTTTCATGCTGCCGTTGTGAAAGGGGCATTTGCTGATATCCGTAGATTCCTTTTCCATTTTGTAACAAGTTTATGGCGTTGAAGAATAGGTGTCTATTGAGAGAGGTCGAAGGTAGCATTTTGGGGCAATAAACAAAATCAATAAGTTCTATACTGTAATAGTCAAGCTCTATCAGGAACTGGGTTATTTACCCCCCCTTCCGTTCAAGAAAATTAGGCCCTTTTTTCATAAATTCCATTATGTTTTCTCCCAGCCAACATAAACAACATCAAAATTCGGTATCCAACCAAAGTTCCCCCTCTTCCTTCGTTATAGAAAACAACCGGCCTCCATCTTCGGCAGGGAAAAATGGAGGGAATTTATAGACCTAAAAGATCAACCAGCAGCTGAAAAAGAAAACAATGCAAAGGGTTTGAAGCATCCAGGTGAATATTATGATTATTTCAGGCGGGGTAATGAAAAAATAAAAAGGGAAATGCTTTCCATGATTTTGTAACGGCAGACGCATTTGTGCAATCAAGGATTGAAGAAGAAGTTGAAGGAAACGGAGAAAGTATACGCTGATCAGCAGCGCAGATTCAGGGATAAGCAAAACAAGGAAGATCATTGATTACTAAAGGAATGCCGGAATTCCAAAGGAGATTGGTTTGTTTTTGTCTTAAACAACTTGCTGAAGGATTGGGAATGCTCAAACCCCAACTCGTAAGCAATTTCACTAACCGACAGAAGCGTAGTGGATAGCTTCTCTTTTGCCTTGTCGATGAGTTTATCGTGTATATGTTGTTGAGCGGTTTGTCCCGTCTGCACTTTCAACAGACTGCTTAAATACTTAGGGGAAACATGCAAGGCATCGGCCAGATATTGCACCGTGGGCAGCCCTTGTTGATCGCTTTCAAAATAAGTATCCAATGTATCTTCGAGCTTAATGAGCAATTCATGGCCAGCCTTCTTTCGGGTAAGAAACTGACGATGATAGAACCGATCCGAATAGTTGAGTAAGGTTTCTATTTGGGACACGATGATCTGCTGACTGAATTTATCGATATTGCTATGGTATTCCTGGCGTATGTGCTCTATGATACCCATCATGGTATCTTCTTCCTTTTTGGACAGGAACAAGGCCTCATTGACCCCGTAGCCGAAAAATTCATAGTCCTTTATATGTTTGGCCAGGAGTGTCTTCCAAAGGAAATCAGGATGGATGAGCAGCATCCATCCCGATTTTTGAGGAGAACCGTTGGGGTCCCGTTCAATACGGAATACCTGACCAGGCGCAATAAAGAACATGACCCCCTCATCAAAATCATATTCCTGCTGACCATACTTAATCTTTCCACAGAAATCCCGCTTAAGGCTAATAAAATAGAAGTCCAATACCCAGCTACTGTTTGCCTGGGAAGGATCTATCTGGACCTCCGCATAATTGATTACACTAATCAACGGGTGAGCTGGTTCAGCCAGTTGTCTGGACTTATGATAAGCACTGATGGTCTTTATCCGTATGATGTCCGCCATAACTTAAAGTTGTTGATGATAAGCCTTTGCAAAATCCTTTGCAAAGTCATGCAGTTTCACGTTCCCCAATGCAGGTTGATGCAGGTAATAATCTTCATACAATACGCCACTGCCCTGGCTTGCCTGCATTTCAGTAAATCCCTTCGCAATTTGCGCATTCATACCTATGCTCAACCAGTTACTGAGCAACTGTTCATCTGAAATAACGTGCCAACTAAGATCAGGTTTTCCGATAGCGTTTCCAAGGGCTGCCGCGACCTCATTGGGGGACACCTCATCGCTTGCAATGTAGCGAATCTTCCGGCCTTCAAAGGGGCTTTCCATTTCCTGGGCAATGACGGAGGCTATATCCAGCGGAGATACCCAAGGTTCCTTTTTGTCTCCACCATAGTTGGAGATAATGGCCCCTTTGGCGTTGATATTTCTGATAAAAGAAAACATATTGGTATAAAATCCAACCGGCCGCATGAATTTGATGGAAACCGATTCCGGAAGCTGATTTAAAATGGCTTCCACGTTATGGTGGAAAGCAAGGATCCCATTTCCTTCCTTCATATGTGCACCAATGCTGCTTAAGTGAACCACCTTTTTTACCCCACTTGCTACAACGGCCTGCTTATAGTTTTGCCCGATCTGATCAATGGTGTCGATAAAGTCCACGTCTTTATCAAAGAAATCACCGGCTGCTTCCAGGGTTTCCATTAGATATACGATATCTGCCCCTGTAAATGTTTCGGCCAGGAACCCGGGGTTGTGCATGCTGCCAATGGCAGGTATAGCGCCCAACTCCCTTATCTTGCCGGCCCTATCTGCCTGACTGCTGATTACCGTAACTCGATGCCCCTGACGTACTAACTGATCGGTTAGCGGTTTCCCGATATTCCCGATGGACCCTGTAAGAACAATCTTCATATTCTGGTTATTTTGTTCCTGCAAAACTCCTAAGTTGCGCCGGTACAACTGTAGCCAAAAGGCCAGATCTTGTATCCAGAGTTCCGATCCGATACGACAGGAGGGCAGAGATGGCCTCAACAATTGACCCTACCCCGGCTCAAGAATGCCTTATCCTGCAATCTCCCCTTGCTCCGATGAAGACTGTAGGGACAAACCGCTACCAGGGCGTGTTGGGTCAATTATATGTTGATGGCCTTGTGCTTGTTTTTCCTGGCTATACTTCTATTTTAATCTGTTTTAATCTGTTTTTCATAAGTCGAACGAGAAGGCAGACCTGAATGTAACGGATGCAGAATTTCGAGACTATTTAACTGAAAACGGGTACTCAAACGGAGTTGGTCTTGGTTTAAGCAACCGGTCTGACCACTTGTTGCCGTTACTAGTGTGATAGACCGGTTGGAACGAACCGGAATAATCCGGCCCACAATTAGTGCCTACTATGCAAACCTGAAACCTCCGCTTACCTTAAAAGAACGATAAATTCTGGTCCGTCACACCCAGGTACAAACCTCCTGCTATGGCAAAAAGTACTAGGCCAAATGGGGGCGCCTTTCCCCATTAAAAGCACTGGCACTCAACGACACAGGCAAACCTATCATAATACCTAAGAAAAATCCGTCCATCCCAAAATCCAACCAATTGAAGGGACCAGCGCCTAAAGCACTTAGTCGAAGTACCAACATGTTCATCACCAACCATATTATATATCCATATATTATGGCAGCCACATACTTGTTCAGCCCAAATAATTTATTTTTACGATAGAGTGAGAAAAAAAGAAGGGTCCAGCAGAAGACTATAAAGTAGTGTATAAAGATCCCAAGCAGTATTACTGGAAAGCCTCCATGAATTGTATTCTTTAACCCCAACGCGCCGCCAGCAATTACCTGAAACATTTTAGTAGGAAACGAGCCGCTTCTGATGTAAATTTCTATGTAGGCACATACCATATCCAAGGATCCGGCAATGAGCGACGTAAACAAAAGCCGTTTGTAAAACGAAATCATTTGGAAAAATTGAAAGGTTATTTGCTACAGTTCAAATCTCGGAATCGCTGTGCAGACAAGGGCTTCAAAAGCCATTCAAAAAGAATCAAAACGCGATCATTAGTATATGACAGACCGTGAGCTAATTGAAATTGGAGCCAAAGCCCTTGCAGACAGGCAGGGTTTTTCTGACTGGAAAGAAATGAGACAGAGAGATCTGGAATACTTATGTGCCTCCATTGAGGAAAAAACGGATATACTGATCAGCCTGTCGACGATTAAGCGTATCATGAACGGTCAATACAACCGTTTGCCTCAGGTAGCGACCCTCAATGCGATCTCCCAATACCTGGGTTATGCCGATTGGCAAGCCTTTAAAATGGCTCATCCCGATCCGGTAGCGCCAGAACCGGCGGTATCCATTCAGACGGCACCCGTTCAGACAGCTCATCATCCGACTGCCCCTATTCCGATGATGGAAACCAGGGAGGCGATCAAGGACACCTCTTTCCTAAACAGCCCGATTAGGGCGAAAATAGACACAACGCCCCGACGGCCCTTGGCTTGGAGACTGCCTCGACTGTTTGCTGGAGCCGGTGTAGTCATACTGATATTGATTATTACCATTTCCTGGAGCCATTTATCCAACTCTGCAGCAAAGGAAGTTAAACTTGCTTCTTTTAGTATAAAGATGACTAACCCCAATACCGTCCCTAATACGGTGGTATTTTCCTATAATATTGACCGACTCAGTGGAGATAGTTTTTTCATTCAGCAGTCCTGGGACAAAAATAAAAGGATACGCGTGAGCAAAAAAGACCACACGCTTACTGATATATATTATGAACCGGGTTACCATACGGCCAAGCTTTATGAAAACGAACAGGTCATCAAAACCATAGGGGTATCTATCCCGACAGACAAATGGTTTCTCTACTCCAAAGTATCATTTGTGGAAGGGCTACCTTCCTATATATGGACGGATAGACCCATTCAGAACGGCATCTTGGGCATAGACAAGAAAACCCTGGTGGACAATAATATCGACCCGGATAAGCCCCAGGTATATATATATACCTATTTCCCTTCCACTATAGAAGCGGACGCAGACAATTTTGATTTTACCGCACGGGTTAGAATGCGGGACGTAAGAAATACGGCCTGCCCCTGGTTTATGCCTGAGGTGTACTGCCAAAACGGATTTATGTATTGCCCTTTAACGATGCCTGGTTGTACCGGGGGGGTGAATGCGGAATTCGGAGACCAGGCCATTGAAGGAAAAGACAAGGACCTTTCTGCCCTTTCTGTCAACGTCTATAAGTGGCATCATGTGGAATTACAGGTACGTAACAAACACGCCATTTTTTCTATAGATGGGACTCAAGTGCTGTCCACAACTTATAATACTTCTGCCGGGTTGATCACTGGCCTTGGCTTTAGCGGCAGTGGACTCTGTGATGCAGATAGCATACATTTGGCAGACTTGAAAGGCAAAGTGGTCTATCCGCGCTAACCCGCCATTTCATTACACCTATTCTGCATCTATGAAACATAACCTACCCCTTATCCTTTTATTGATATTGACCGGATGTACCCCAAAAGGACCCCAGGATATTCCTTCCACCATAAGTAAGCCAGACACCCGTGTAGACCAAACCCTAGAGGCGTTAAATAACATTCAACGCTATTTTGAGGTTTTCTATGCGCCATTCCAGGTCATCTATGTATTCGTCAGGAGTCTTATGTTTTCTCTCTTCATTCAAATGCCTGGCCTCCTCAAATAGCATATCAAAGCTGAGTTGAAAGGAACTTAATACATCCGTCCAGAACTTCTTTCTCAATTTAGCGGGGTGAGAAGGCCCATCCATCCCATTCATAAACTTATCCGGATCAACGATGAATATATCACTGGGGTCCAAACCCAATGAATCGGTGATATAGGAGAGCTTATCCCGGAGGTCCCAGTTATCAAACCAATGCTCACCATAATCATTATCTAAAGCAAAATATCGCCCTATCCATACAGATTCATGCCATTCGTTTAAACCGAGTATGGTAGCTATATACTTATAACGGCAGGTAATGACGAAGCAGTCTATTTGTTCCAGATAATCGAAAACTTTAACCATATAAGTAAGCAGGTGCGGGGAGAAGGTTGACGATCAATTTAGCGATAATCACTTACTTGGCCAAACCGCCGGGAGAATTTGCAGGCGTAGTGCAGCTACTACAAAGAAGGAACCGCTTTTTTGATTTCGCTATAGCGGGGCATGAAGTAACGGTTATTACATCTAATACTACGCGTGTTGCTTCCATTGCAGACGCAGGGGCCGGAAATTTGAGGATTTTTGCCAGGAGTTGGCCAAGGCGAGTATGCCAATACCCTCACTCAGCATTGAACTCAGTCCCGGCATAATTCCTCTACCGAGTGGCTGATGCTTTCAATTAAGTATCTATTGGGGGTCTTTCCTGTTTCACCTTCAGGGAGTATGGCGCGTATGTTTTTTTCTTCATCCTCTTCAAAAAGGATGGTCGCATCTCCGACGGTCACATAGAAGCGTCGACCATATCTCCAGGCTTCCATTCTGGTATCGAACAATAGTTCTGTGCCCTGGTGCAAAACGGGGAGTTGAAATGTATCGGACATGGCCGAAAGATACTCACTAATAACGGTTTTGATTAAATTGCGCCCATGCGCACGATCTGGCTGGGGGCCGCAGGAGCAATGTTGATCATCATTATCGGATGGGCCATCCCCAAAGAGGAATCCAGGGGTGTTCGGACGGCAAGGGCTTACTACAAGGTGGAAGCGCCCTTATTCGCTGCCAGCTGCGCGTCCCTGGACTCGGCCATTCAGGCTATTTGGGCGCTTGGCCCTGACGATGCGCGCATATATCTTGCACGAAAAAAATTATTAGCTTGCCGTTTGCACTATAAAAAGATCGAAACCTTCCTGGAATACTTTTTCACCAACTCTGCGCACGTATATAATTCACCGCCCAAATTTGAACCAGAGGAACCCTTTATGGAATACCAAGCCCCCGTGGGCTTGCAAGTCATAGAAGCGCTTTTGTATGATACCAATGTCCTTTCCCA
>CAJCIQ010000225.1 GCA_903970475.1 Beijerinckiaceae bacterium | reverse complement strand
CCCTGGGGCATGAACTTCTGGGTGCCCCAAACGGGTAAGATAGGTGATGGTTGGGGATATGTTTATACCGCCGATAAGATCCGCGGATTCAAACAAACCCACCAACCCAGCCCCTGGATCAATGATTATGGACAATTTGCCATTATGCCTGTGACAGGTAAATTGGTATTCGATCAGGATGACAGGGCTAGTTGGTTTTCCCATAAAGCAGAAGTTAGTAGACCTTACTATTATAGTGTATACCTGGCGGATGCCGATGTGACCACGGAGATCACGGCAACCGAAAGAGCGGCCCAGTTCAGGATGACTTTTCCCACTTCTGATAGCTCCTTTATCATCGTGGATGCCTTTGAAAGAGGATCCTATATTAAGGTCATTCCCGCCGAGCATAAAATCATCGGTTATACCACGATGAACAGTGGTGGCGTGCCCGATAACTTCAAGAATTACTTCGTCATCTATACGGATAAGCCCTTTACCTATGCGGCTACCTGGCACGACAAAACCCTGGCAAAGGATACATTAGAATACACCTCAGGGCATGTAGGCGCCGTCATTGGCTTTAAAACCATAAGGGGAGAGCAAATCCACCTAAGGGTGGCCTCCTCTTTCATAAGCCCGGAGCAAGCCGAATTAAACCTCCGGCGGGAAATTGGAACGGATGATTTTGCCACTACCGAAAAGAAAGCAAAGGAATCCTGGAATAAGGAGCTTCGCAAAGTTTCTGTAGAAGGCGGTACAGCCGATCAGACCAAGACTTTCTATTCCTGTTTGTATAGGGTATTGTTGTTCCCCCGTAAGTTTTATGAGATAGACGCCAAAGGGGATATCGTGCACTATAGCCCATATAATGGGCAAATATTACCAGGGTATATGTTCACGGACAATGGGTTCTGGGATACCTTCCGGGCCGTATTCCCCTTCTTTACCTTGGTCTATCCTACCCACGACGCACAGATCATGGAAGGCCTGGCCAATGCCTATAAGGAAAGTGGATGGCTGCCTGAATGGCAGAGTCCCGGACACCGGGATTGCATGGTGGGATCCCATTCCGCCTCCCTCATTTCAGATGCTTATATTAAAGGCATACGTGGTTTCGACATCAATACCTTATATGAAGGAATCCTGAAGAATAGCGAGAACGAAGGCCCTTTGAGTTCCGTGGGTCGTTTGGGCGTGAAATACTACAACACCATGGGGTATGTACCCTATGATGTGGGTATAGAAGAAAACACAGCCCGAACCCTGGAGTATGCCTACGATGACTTTACCATCTCCAGGTTAGCAAAGGCCCTGGGGCGCCCTCAGGCAGAGATTGATACCTTTACGAGGCGCAGCCAGAATTATCGCAACGTATTCGATCCTGAGACCAAAATGATGAGGGGCCGTAACAAGGACGGAAACTTCCAAACCCCATTCAGTCCTTATAAATGGGGAGATGCTTTTACCGAAGGCAATAGCTGGCACTGGACCTGGTGTGTTTTCCAGGACATTGACGGTCTGGCAGGCCTGATGGGCGGAAGGGAAATGCTTGGCAAAATGCTGGATTCTGTCTTTAAGTTACCCCCTACTTTCGATGACTCTTATTACCATGGGGTCATTCATGAAATCAGGGAAATGCAAATCATGAACATGGGTCAATACGCCCATGGTAACCAGCCTATCCAACACATGCTGTACCTGTATAACTTCGCGGGACAGCCCTGGAAGGGGGAATACTGGATCAGGGAATCCATGAATAAGTTGTATATGGCAACTCCGGACGGTTATTGCGGTGATGAAGACAACGGACAGACATCTGCCTGGTACGTGTGGTCAGCCATCGGCATGTATTCTGTATGCCCCGGTGTTCCTCAATATGTGATCGGAGCTCCTTTATTCAGGAAGATCACCTTGACCCTGGAGAATGGCAAACAGGTGGTCATAAATGCACCCAAAAACAGCGAAGAAAACATTTACGTACAAAAGGTCACCCTCAATGGTCAGCCCTATTCCAAAACCTGGTTCAATCATTTTGACCTGACCAAAGGAGCGGTCATTGATTTTGATATGGGTTCTACGCCTAACAAGCAACGCGGCATCAATCCTGCCGACGAGCCTTATTCATACAGCAGGAATCACTAGGCATACCCTTTACCTAAATTACCTTCATAATACCGGCCCGGAAAAAGCATCGCTTTGACCGGGCCGGATCTATTTAAGGCTGTACCAATAAGGAGGGGTGGGGCTCCTGGAGCAGGACTCCCACAAGAAAAGTAAGGACAAAAAAAATCCTCCCGAAGGAGGATTTGAATAATTTTACTGATCGGGAAAAGGGAATATAAGTCTTAGCGATCGTAACGACCACCACCACCTCCGCCGTATCCGCCGGAGTTATTATTCCTTCTATATCCACCACCGCCGCCGCCATAACCGCCGCCGCCGCTGTTCCTTTTGTAAGAACCACCACCGGAAGAAGAGTTATTTTGAGGACGAGGAAAAGATTCTTTAACTACGATCTTACGGCCTTGTAATTCAGTATCGTTTAACTCAGCTATCGCAGATTGACCTGCATTTTCATCTTCCATTTCAACAAATCCAAAGCCTCTGCTACGGCCTGTTTCTCTGTCGGTGACAATTTTAACAGAGGTTACCGCGCCGTACGGTTGAAAAACGTTTTTCAGCTCTTCCTCGGAGATGCTCCAGGAAAGATTCGCAACATAAAGGTTCATTGTTCAAAAAAATTTAAGTGAATCATTGTTAGCTGAAATTAACCGATACAATGCAACTGACAAAACATTTTACGCAAAAAAAGCACTATCAGTATGATTTTGTCAACTAAAATCAACTTAACAAAATAAAGTTAGGTGAATTTGACGAAACGCCTAACTTTTTTTTTACTCCCCAATTACTTCGAATTCCAGTTCCGTATCCTTACCGCCACCGAAATCGATTTTGGCTTTATACGTACCTAATTCTTTGACTTCGTCCAGGATATGGATCCTACGGCGGTCAATGTCATAGCCTTTTTCCTCGCGGATAGCTTTGGCAATTTGAACGGAAGTAACAGAACCAAATATTTTACCGGAAGTACCTGTTTTGGCTTTAATCTTGAGCGGAGCAGCTTTGAGGACTTCTACCACTTTATTGATTTCTGCCAGCATCTTTTCTTCCTTCTTCTTCTGCTGTTTCTGGCGTTCTTCCAGCATCTTCAGATTGCTGGGGTTGGCTTCTACAGCCATTTTCTGGGGGATAAGGAAGTTACGGGCATAGCCGTTCTTTACAGAAACCAGCTCGTTAACCCCACCCAGGTTGTTTACGTCTTGTATTAAAATGACTTGCATGAATTCTACTTTAAAAGATCAGTTACATAAGGCAACAAAGCCATTTCACGGGCTTTTTTCACCGCATCGGCTACTTTCCGCTGATATTTCAGGGAGTTACCGGTGATACGGCGGGGGAGTAGTTTGCCTTGTTCGTTCAGGAACTTCTTGATGAACTCAATGTCCTTGTAGTCCACGTGTTTAATGCCGTAACGTTTGAAACGGCAATACTTCTTCTGACGTTTTTCGGTTTTAATCGCCGTCAGATACTTGATTTCATTGCTCTTTGCCATGCTTAAGCCTCCACTTCTTTAGGGGTGGAAAATGCGCCGCTTTTCTTTCTTTCATTATACTCGACGGCGTATTTATCGAGCTTAACGATGAGGTGACGCATAGATTGTTCGTCACGGAGGAGCTGGATTTTCAGCTTCTCATTGAAGTCGGTTGGCGCTTTGTATTCTGCAACCCAGTAAAGACCAGTCGTCTTTTTGTGGATTGGAAACGCCAGCGATCTTAGGCCCCAGGGATTTTCGTGCACTACTTCTCCGCCGTTTTCGGCAATAAAAGAAGTATACTTCTTCTGAACGGCTTTGAACTCGTCGTCAGACAGCACAGGGGTAAAGATCACCATCAATTCATAATTCTGCATAAGAACCCTGTATTTAGGTTTTAAAAATGACTTTTTTGCTCCCAATACACAATTGGGGCTGCGAAGGTAGATCTTTTCCTGGAAATATGCAAGTGAAATCCCGTATGATCCCGGGTTTTAGCCGACCCCAACCGGGGAAGAGGCCGGCTCACCAGCGTCAGGTGGAGGCGTAACCCTTGTCATCCTGTCAGATAGACAGTCCCTGGCATTCGGTTTGACGTCGAATTCATCACAAAATATGAATACACTATGCAAAAAGGAAGTATCCGGGTACAAACAGAGAACATTTTCCCCATCATCAAGAAGTTTTTGTATAGCGACCATGATATATTCCTTAGGGAATTGGTAAGCAACGCAGTAGACGCAACCCAAAAGCTTAAAACACTGTCTTCTCTTGGGGAGGCTCAAGGAGATTTGGGTGAATTACGCATTGACATTAAGCTGGATCAGGAAGCTAAAACCCTGACAGTTAGTGATAGAGGGGTAGGGATGACGGAGGCCGAGGTTGACAAATACCTCAATCAAGTGGCTTTCAGCGGAGCCGAAGAGTTCCTTAATAAATATAAAGGACAGAATGAGAACAATATCATAGGTCACTTTGGATTAGGTTTCTACAGTGCCTTCATGGTGAGTGACAAGGTGATTGTGGTTACAAAAAGCTTTAAGGATGAGCCTGCTGTACAATGGGAATGCGATGGAAGTCCTGAATTTTCCCTGGAAACAGCCGAAAAAGACCAAAGAGGTACGGATATCATTCT
>CAJCIQ010000224.1 GCA_903970475.1 Beijerinckiaceae bacterium | reverse complement strand
CTGGCTTTGGACCAACTAAACCGGCTGTCCGAAAGGACCTTAGAGACATGGTCTCTAAGTTATTCTCAACATTTTTACCCTCAACAAGCCCAAGGAGTGTCCAGTTCATGGCCTACTATTTATCAACTTCCTGATTCTGATTACACCCTATTAAATCAAAGGCTCTTAAATAAATCAACTACTGGTAAAGCAAGTTGGGAATTAATAAAAAAGTTACCTACTGGCGTATTGAATGTTTGTTTGTCGTTTAACTCCATTTCTTCTAGAATTCAGGACAATTTGGGATTTGCCGATCCTGGTAAAAATTTACCAGTGATTAGTCCTGACGAATTTAACAGTAGTAATCATTACACAGTTAATTCTATCCTTGCAACTACCCAGAAGAGTATTAATATTATTAAGGTTCCGGTATTATTCAATGCTGAGTATGGTGTTTCATTGGCTAATATCATGGAGGATACAACGAATAGACACTTTGCAACCCCTGTGTATAAAATAATAGCTGGGACTAAGAACAGGTTTAATACGAGTTTGATAGAAGACATGGATGTTTCAGTTTCTCAGAATCAGGCTGCGCCTTATCAGTTGTATGGAGCATTATTACCAACATCTATTTCTAGTTATCATAATAACCTGAACGTTACTTTACCCTTGAGATCGCTGAATGCCAAATATTCCCTTGGATATGCTATTTCAAGATTTTTTGGTATTGACCTGTCTCTACTGTATATGAGAACCTTCTCCGGATTTATGCTTTTAAGCACGTTGAAACAATTTGTTGAGGTTAATTCAGATTCTTTGATCAACTCCGGGTTAAATAAATATTCAGCACGTGTCGGATTTGATATCCGATCGGAGGGCGGATTTTCAATATTGGATATAGGTCTCCAAATGAATAAGGAGCAGTCCATGATCAAGCAAGCCGATTTGTTTTATATTACAACAAGCACAATGTACGCGGCTAATCTGAATCTTCACCTTAGAGCCAGGAGGAAGTATTATTTTGATCTGTTTACCAATTTTATTGAAAGCGTCCAACAATATCCTACCGGTTTGCAGGGTCAGATCGCAAGTCGGGTCTCAAATTGGCATACTTCAATTTCCCAAAAGCTGATTATATGCAAGAATATCAGTCTCCTATTGGATGCAGACTGGTTTAAGAATAACCTATTCACTAGTCAGGAGACTTCACTTTTCCTCTTAGACGCAGCACTGAATATTGCATTAACCCAAACACCATTATCATTCTCCTTCAGGTTAGATAATATTTGCAATCAGAAATATTATCATTCTTACGACATACAACCTCTTAGTTTAAGGTTTTTTACGGTCCCATTGATAATCCGCAATGGATTTGTTACTGTGCGGTATGAATTATAATGGGCCAAAATGGGTTTTAAAATTGGTATAAAAAAATTTAATTTGCTGGAATTCAATATTTTGAATCTATTTTCTCTTAGCGTTTCCGCTATTGTCCGTTTTTGAGGCAGTAGCATTCGGTATCAGTACATGGGGGAAACGGTTTTGCCCTACATTTGTCCCCTAAATGACGAAGCATGCCGACACCTTCCGCAGGAAACAGGTTCCGGGAAGCCATGAAAATGGAAAACCCCTTACAGATTGTTGGAACCATCAATGCTAACCACGCTTTACTAGCTACCCAAGCAGGATTTAAAGCCATTTACTTATCCGGGGGCGGGGTAGCTGCTGGTTCTTTGGGTATACCTGATCTTGGCATAACCAACCTCAACGATGTATTGATTGATATTGAAAGGATCACCGGTGTCACCGATACACCGTTGATGGTGGATATTGATACCGGCTTTGGACCTTCGGCCTTCAATGTGGCCAGGACGGTAAAATCCTTGATCAAGGCGGGGGCCGGAGCCCTGCACCTGGAAGACCAGGTAGGCGCCAAAAGGTGTGGTCACCGCCCAGGAAAAGAGATCGTCTCTACAGCGGAAATGGTAGACCGGATCAAGGCCGCTGTGGATGCGCGCACGGATCCTGATTTTGTCATAGGCGCCAGGACAGATGCGATGGCCGTAGAAGGGTTGGATAAAACCCTCGCCAGGGCTAAGGCTTACAAAGACGCAGGCGCCGATTTCCTTTTTGCTGAGGCAATACCAGATCTCAAATTCTATCAGTCCTTTGTGGATGCAACAGGTATACCCGTACTAGCCAATATGACCGAGTTTGGGATGACGCCCTTATATACCGTTGATGAACTCAAGGCAGCCGGGGTGGGATTAATCCTCTATCCCCTGAGTGCTTTCAGGGCAGCGAACAAGGCTGCCCAGCAGGTATTTGAAACCATCCGAAAGGAAGGTTCTCAAAAAAGCGCTTTGCCTGCCATGCAAACCAGGGCCGAGCTATATGATAGTATAGGCTACTACGCCTACGAACAAAAATTAGATCAACTCTTTAAAGAAAATAAAAATGGCAACTGATCATACCCAATCCGGCGCTGCTGACACAACAACCACGATCGGCTCCCCAGCAGCAGAAACCGCGGCACCCGGCTTCAAACCCAAAAAAAGCGTGGCCCTTTCGGGAGTCGTCGCCGGCAATACTTCATTAAGCACGGTGGGCAGAAGTGGAAATGACCTGCACTACAGGGGATACGATATCCTGGACTTGGCCGAAGGGGCGACCTTCGAAGAGACGGCCTACCTGTTGATATATGGAGTCCTACCAAATTCCGCCCAACTGGCTGCCTATAAGTTGAAGCTGATGACCCTGCGTGGGCTGCCTGCTGCCCTGAAAGTGGTACTGGAACAGATTCCGGCCCAGGCCCATCCTATGGACGTACTCCGCACCACCTGCTCGGTATTGGGCAACCTGCTCCCGGAAAAGGAAGATCATAACCTGGCCGGAGCCAGGGATATAGCTGACCGGTTGTTGGCCAGCTTTGGATCTGCCTTGCTGTATTGGTATCACTACGCCCATAACGGTAAACGCATAGACGTGGAAACGGATGACGATACCATAGGGGCCCATTTTTTACACTTGCTCCATGGTAAAAAGCCCTCTTATTCCTGGCAAAGGGCCATGCAAATCTCCCTGAACTTATATGCAGAGCATGAGTTCAATGCCTCCACTTTTACCGCCAGGGTAATTGCCGGTACCGGATCTGACATATATTCGGCTGTGACCGGGGCCATTGGTGCACTCAGAGGCCCCAAACATGGGGGCGCCAATGAGGTAGCCTTTGACATTCAAAGCCGTTATGGCTCCGTAGCGGAAGCGGAGGCGGATATACGCGCCCGGTTGGAGAAAAAGGAAGTGATCATTGGTTTCGGGCATCCGGTCTATACCATTGCTGACCCCCGCAATAAGGTCATCAAGGAAGTGGCCAGGGGGTTGTCGAAGGGAGCAGGAGATATGCTGCTGTTTGACATAGCAGAACACCTGGAAACCCTCATGTGGGACCAGAAAAAAATGTTCCCTAACCTGGATTGGTTCTCTGCGGTATCCTATCACCTCATGGGCGTTCCAACCTTGTTTTTTACTCCCTTATTTGTCATCTCCAGGGTAACCGGATGGAGCGCCCATATCATAGAACAACGGCAGGACGGAAAAATCATCCGCCCCAGCGCCAACTATACAGGTCCGGATAACCGGGCTTTTGTTCCACTGGAAAAAAGAAGTTAATTCCCCATATGTCAGCACACATTTCTAATGAACGCCCGCAGCCGGACCAAGTCCTGGTAGATATAGCGGATTATGTTTTGAATTACGAGATCACCAGCGAAACGGCTTGGAGTACGGCTCATTATTGTTTGTTGGATACGTTGGGTTGTGGGCTGGAAGCCTTAACCTATCCTGCCTGCACCAAACTATTGGGACCCATTGTACCCGGAACCATTGTGCCCAATGGTGCTAAGGTGCCCGGAACGCCTTATCAGTTGGACCCCGTTCAGGCAGCATTCAACATTGGAACCATTATCCGTTGGTTGGATTTCAATGATACCTGGTTGGCGGCTGAATGGGGGCACCCTTCAGATAACCTGGGTGGAATTTTGGCTACAGCCGATTGGCTTTCCCGTACAGCAGTGGCGGCGGGTAAGGCGCCCCTTACCATGAAGCAGGTATTGGATGCCATGATCAGGGCCCATGAAATTCAAGGGGTGCTGGCTTTGGAAAACTCTTTCAACAAAGTGGGACTGGATCACGTGATCCTGGTGAAAGTAGCCTCCACCGCGGTGGTTGGTCGTTTACTTGGCCTTACCAGGGATGAATTGATCAATGCCATTTCCCTGGCCTTTGTAGATGGACAGTCTTTGCGGACTTATCGTCATGCGCCCAATACGGGCAGCCGTAAATCCTGGGCCGCGGGAGATGCTACTTCCAGGGCGGTGAGGTTAGCCTTGATCGCCCAAAAAGGGGAAATGGGTTATCCTTCTGTGCTCACGGCTAAGACCTGGGGCTTTTATGATGTATCCTTCAAAGGTCAGCCTTTTAAGTTTCAACGTCCTTACGGGTCTTATGTCATGGAGAATGTGCTGTTTAAGATCTCCTTCCCGGCTGAGTTTCATTCTCAGACTGCTGTGGAAGCGGCCATGACTTTACATGGTAAATTGCTTTGGTCCGGTCGCTCCGTGGAGGATATCCGCCATATCCGCATCCGTACGCACGAAGCGGCCATACGGATCATCGATAAAAAGGGTCCGCTGAATAATCCCGCAGACAGGGATCACTGTATACAATACATGGTGGCAGTAACCCTGATCTTTGGCCGGCTGACTGCCGCTGATTATGAAAATAATGTGGCTTCGGATCCACGTATCGATTTGCTCAGGGATAAGATCGAATGTATAGAGGATCCCCAATTTACCAAGGACTATCATGATCCGGAAAAGCGCTCCATTGCCAATGCCCTTACGGTAACCTTCAACGATGGGAGCGTCTGGGAAGAAGTGGTGGTGGAATATCCCATAGGTCATAAGCGCAGGCGTACGGAAGGCATTCCGGAATTGATTAAGAAATTCAAGGTCAACCTGGCCAGGGTGTATGCGTCCAAACAACAGTCCTGCGTGTTGGATCTTTCTTTGGACTTCGCTACTTTGGCGGCTTTGCCCGTGCAGGAGTGGGTGGATGCGTTGACTTAGCCTTCTTCTTTACGTACCGTTTTCACGACATACCTTTTTCAAGACATCGAGTCCAGGTGGAATATGTGATTTTACAAAAAACATATTCTACCCGGACTCATGTCTTTTAATAGTGCTGGGCAGTGCGCAGCTGGTATCTTTTCGATGTGTACGTATTTCTGAGGTCAGAAACTAGGAAATGAGGCTAGACTAATACTAGGTCAACGGTTTACTATATTGAAATTTTTGCTTCGGAGTTCAGTAATCACTTTTTAAATGCTCCATCAAGATAGTTGAGTCAGTTGGAGATCTGGCCCAGATTTTTATTTTGTTTGCTTTGATACCTTGATAAAGCTCATGCCGGTTTCGGAAATAATTTGAGTTTTGTATTTTGTTTACATATACCTTTTGCTTAGAATATGCGAATACAGATATTGGTCCACCAATTGTTCTCTCCCCAACTTGATTATTATAGTCAGAAACGTAGTTAACCAGTTGCTTACATATGTATATTGCGCTGTCAAAACCTATTATCGGCAAATAATGTATGTATTGGCGAGAGCTATCCTGAGTAGGCATACTTGTTTTATATCCCGAATATTTTATTGTAGGTTTTTGACCATGATCGTAACAATAGATAACAGCCTTATTATTTTCATATCCGGTTACAATTATAGTATTGTTTTTCCAATCATCATCGTCAATCTGGGAGACAATTTTCTTAACATAGGTAAGAAGTAGATCATAGAAGTTAGCGACCGGAATCCTTAGTGGAATAGAATTTTTAAAACCATCTAAAATTTGCTCAACCGTTATTTTGGATTTGATCAATGAGTAATTACCTGCAATGCCTATAACCAGATTTTTAACCTTAAAAATTTTGGGGGTATTATCTATATATACTGCTACCTTCTTATTAGTGTCAAAAAAGCTTGCTCTCGAATCAGAGGTCACCACGATCCCATTCCGACATATTGCTTCGACAATAAATGTTCCTTTATATTGGGAATATGCAGACTGAGAATGTGTTTGATATGAAAATAAAACTATTATACTCAAGAATAGCAACGGCTTTCCCATAATGTTTTTCCACAAGGACCGATAAAATTCAGGGAATTACAACGTTGTTTTAACCCTCTTTCCCAAATAGATCGTTTCGTTAGAAAATTCCTATGAGCAATAGCCTACAAGGAATTTCATTATTTTTCCTGGATTAGACGGCCTAAATCGCCTTCAGCAGAGTTTTGATATCTCTGATTATGCCTTCTATATTGAAAAAAATTGATATTTGACACGAAAACTATATAAATATGTGTCAAAATATGGGCGTTCTTTTCAAGACCTGATAAGTTTAGCCATGGATCTGCTGTCCGCCTGTCCGGAAAAGGCCGTTCGGTTTTGATACAATAATGGTCTAACAGGGCTATGGTTTAGTATGATTTTCAATTAGTTGTGAAATGGCTTGTTTTTAGTGGACGAAAGGGAAACTCCTTATTCATGTTGCGTAACTTCTTCACCATTGCCTGGAGGAATATGATGAAAGCCAAAGGCTATTCTGCTATCAACATATTCGGACTGGCGTTGGGTATGGCCTCTGCTATGCTGATTGGTCTTTGGATTTGGGACCAATTGACCTATAACCACTACCATACCAACCATGAACGGTTGGCTCAGGTGATGACCTCACAGACCTTTAACGGGGAGTTGGGAACCGATGAAGCTGTGTCTTATCCGGTAGGCGTTGAATTGCGCAACAAATGGACCAACCTCTTTCAGGCGGTGAGCTTCGCTACCTGGAATGAGACGCACGTGCTGGCTGTAGGGGAGAAGAAAATATCTGAAAAAGGAGTAGCTGCCCAACCGGAGTTTCCGAAAATGCTGAGCCTCCGGCCTGTGGAAGGGAATATGAACGCGCTCAAGGACCCCCATAGCATCCTGTTATCTAAGTCTTTGGCCACTGCTTTGTTCGGAAAGGAAGATCCCATGAATAAAATGGTGAAGGTGGATAATAAGGTGCTATTAAAGGTGGCTGGTGTATTTGAAGATCTTCCCAAAAACTCGAATTTCACTATTGATAAATTTTATACTTCCTGGGACAATTACGTAGCCAACAACGATTGGGTGAAGAGAAGTGATGCCAATTGGGGAAACCATTCCTGGAGAGCATTTGTACAACTACAACCTGGCGTCAGTGATGACCAGGCCATACAAACCATAAAGGATATTGTCGTTCCGCACGACCAGGAAGGAGGTCATGAACACCTGACCTTGTTACCCATGGATCACATGCGGTTGTACAGGGATTTTAAAGATGGAAAACCTAACGGTGGGGCAATACGCTTCGTATGGATGTTTGGCATCATTGGTGTATTTGTGTTGCTGCTGGCCTGTATCAACTTCATGAACCTGTCTACCGCCCGCAGTGAAAAACGTGCCAAGGAAGTGGGTATACGCAAAACCCTGGGTTCGCTGAGAAGCCAGTTGATCGGGCAATTGTTATCAGAATCGCTGCTGATGTCCTTCCTCGCTTTGATCGTAGCGTTTCTGCTGACCAGTATTGCCCTTCCTGGATTTAACCAATTGTCGGATAAGGATATGGTGTTACCGATTACCAATGCGTGGTTTTGGTTACTGACCCTGGGCTTTACCATTTTCACGGGATTGATTGCAGGAAGTTATCCTGCCTTATATCTGTCTTCTTTCCAACCCATCAAAGTACTGAAGGGTACTTTCAAGGTAGGGCGCTTTGCTGGCATTCCCAGAAAGGTGCTGGTGGTCATCCAGTTCACTGTTTCCATTAGTCTGATCATAGGAACGGTAATCGTGTACAAGCAAATACAATACGCGAAAAACAGACCCGTGGGTTACACCAGGGAAGGGTTGGTTACGGTCGATATTAATACTGCGGATATCTACGGACATTATAATTCCCTCAGAGCTGACCTGCTGGCGACCGGAGTCGTAGAAGATATGGCTGAATCCAATAGCACACCCACAGATATCAGCTCCAACCAGATTGGTTTTACCTGGGAAGGGAAAGATCCCAATACCCAGCCTTTGTTTGCCATCGTAGCCACCACATTTGACTATGGCAATACGGTCAAATGGCAACTCAAAGAGGGCCGGGATTTCAGCCGGAACTATTCAACGGATACAGGAGGCTTCATCCTGAATGAATCAGCGGTCAAACTAATCGGTATCCCCCATCCTGTAGGCTTGAAGATCAAATGGGATGGCAATAAGACCCATGAAGTATTAGGTGTTGTCAAGGACATGCTCATGGAAGATCCCTATAAACCTGTAGACCCTACCATTTATTTTGCGGACTTTGGATGGACCCAGGAAATCATCGTACGCTTCAAACCAACTGTATCCGCAAGGGAAGCGCTGGATAAGATAGCACCTGTATTCAATAAATATAACCCTGGCAGTCCCTTTACCTATAAGTTTACAGAGGATGAGTTTGCCACCAAATTTGCAGACGAAGAACGCATAGGTAACCTGGCTTCGGTATTTGCCGTACTGGCTATCATTATTTCCTGTCTGGGTCTGTTTGGTCTGGCCAGTTTTGTGGCGGAGCAAAAAACAAAGGAAATCGGCATACGCAAGGTCCTGGGCGCCTCTGTTCCCAATATCTGGAGATTACTTTCAACTGAATTTGTGGTGCTGGTGCTGATCTCCTGTTGCATAGCAACCCCTCTTTCCTGGTATTACCTGCATCAATGGCTGATCAAATACGAATACCATACGGAAATTTCCTGGTGGATCTTCGTGTTGGGCGCCATTGGGGCTTTGGCAATAACGCTGGCCACGGTGAGTTACCAGGCCATCAAGGCAGCGCTAGCCAACCCAGTGAAGAGCCTGCGGACGGAATAATTCATCCTTGCTTGAAAAAGCCCAGAGCCTAATTAAACCTGTGCAAAGAGCAGATTTAATTAGGCTCTGGGCTTTTAAAATATATAAAAGAGTTATTTAATATTCCCCTTCACCACAAACTTCTTACCATCAATTGCTCTTCTAAATTGAGTTTCCATGACCTTTTTCCTGCTTTCTTCCTTTAAATGTTCTGAGTTTGCGCGTTTAATGAACAATTCCCGCATCTGCTCATTAACCTCGGAAGGCCTTTTTGTCTGATTGCTCTTGTTCATAAGTGTATATGTTTAGGTTGTTCAATCTTGTCTCCCAAAATAAATCTAAATCCATCTTTTTCGTCAATGACAGCAAGCTTAATAACGCCGCCTACAGTGGGCATATTTTTCGTGTATTTTTGAAAGTCAACTTCCAGCCGCATTAATAAAGAGGCCAAATCGACTGCTTGTTGTAAACTTAGATCAGATAAATTAAATATTTCAACGTCTTCAAAGAATAGTTTACTGTAAAACGGATCCTCGACTAGCGTTTTCATAAAGTCTTCAGGAATCGACTCCAGCGGTAAATTTAATTTTTCAAGGATCGTTTTAACTATTTCTGGGAATCGAGTATAAAATGTTTTACCAAAACCATATAGCACATTGTCGCTTAACTTGTTTTGCCCGTCGCAAACAACTTTAATTGATTCTTGCTCTTTCGACAAAACTACATAATTATAACCTGCATCTTCTAATGTTTCCTTATCGACTTCGTTAATTTCAGCTTTGTAAATATGCGTTTTGTATCTTAAATTTCATAATAAGTAATGTAAAAGAGGCAGTAATCCATTGCATCAAACTTAGTTAAGTGTTCTCTTATCTGGCTATTTAGATATTTTTTGAAGTTATCAACGTGGGTGGCAATATTTATTCCTAGCCAATCGACAATATCTAATTGCTCAATTTTAAAATCATGAATAATATCCGAAATATTCTTGCCGTTAATGTAGGCGGCTCCTGTCGTTGTTATTGCAGTATAACGATTAAGTTCAAAGAGCTTTTCTTCATAGTCTTTGGTATAAACAGGCTCATAATTAAATAATCCTTTTATTTCTTCGAGTACTACAGTCCCATTTTCTACTTTTTTTTCTAAGTATTGTAGAAAATCTCTATAATGAAGGATGGGCATTTGAGAGGTTACCAAAGAGTCCGCTATAATTGCTACCCCTCTTTTTGCTATTACACTTGCAATAAAAGTCATAGGAAGGTGATTAAATTTCCTATAAAGATATTGATAGATCTATCAACATCCAACAGGTAAAATGACCCATTTTAAATTGCACAATTTGACATTTTGAAATAATAACATTAGAATTTTCCGGGCAATTCCGATGCCAAGGATCCAAGGTCAAATCAGCGTATCAACGTCACCGTGCCTTTGAGTTGGAAAGTCTCGCCCGTATCACAAGTAATATCGAGGATATACACATAAGCATCCGGCGGCATATCATGGCCACCGCAGGTGCCATCCCAACCCATGGTCTCATCGTTGATGGGCATGTTGTCCCGGCTATATACCGGGCGACCCCAACGGTCATAGATGTTAAAGTGATTGATGGTTTTGATCCCTCTGCCCATGGGATAGAATAAGTCATTGTGCCCATCGTGATTGGGGGTGAAGGCGCTTGGAACATGCACCGCATCTTCTCTGCACAATAGCTGCACCGTTACGTTGGCGGTGGCCGTACATCCATAGGCGGTGGTGATCGTCAGGGAGTATGTTTCCGGATTATAGGGGATGGCCTGGGGATTGGCGCAGTCGGTACAACTTAGTCCATCCGCCGGGGTCCAACTATAACTAGCGGCATCCGCACTGATATCCGGGTTGAAGGTAAAGGACTGTCCCGCTGGAACAGCCACGGTACTTTCGGGGAAGGATATCGTAGGATAGGGTGTTACTTTCACCAGAATATGGTTGGTATCTGCAAAACAGCGGTAAGCATCCCAACCAACCACCATGTAATCCGTGGTGATATCGGGTGAGGCCAAGGCGCTGCCCCCATTGACTTTACTTAAGGTTTGCATAGGTGACCATTGGTAGATCGCGGCTCCTTGTGCATCGATTTGAACGCTATTTCCCTGGCAGATAAAGGTGTCCGCTGAAGCCGATAGGTTGATATGGGGTATCACCGTTAATGAAATGGTGTCCAAAGTCGTACAGCCATTTTGAGTGCCAGTTACATGATAGGTAGTGGTGGCCGTTGGGATGACGACCGGATCATAGCTGGTGTCGTTGGACAGCCCTGTAACCGGAGTCCAGGTATAGGCAGGACCAGGATTAACCTTGAGCTGGGCGGAATCTCCCTGACAGAGCAGGTTTTTAGAGATGGTGGCGCCCAGTACCGGATAAGGGTATACGTTAAGGGGTGATTTAGTGGTGTCTGAACAACCATTCATGGTTAATATCAGTCGAACGGTATCTGTACCTACTGGGAGCACCTGAAGGGGCGGTTGGGTAAGGGTAGAGGTATCACCACCGGTAAAAGACCAGGAATAACTGATGGTACCGCCAGCGTTGCCGTACACATTGGCTGTGCCCTTGTATTGCAGGGAGTCGCCTGCACAGGCAGTTAGCGGACCTGAGATCGATCCGGTTGCTGTCGAGGATACAATAATGGTATCCTGCGCCGTAGCCGTGCATCCGGGTAGGGAGCTGGCTTGAACCTGAGCGATATAGGTGCCTGGTTGCGTATAGTCAAATCCTGGCTGGGGAATATTAGCGGTGTCGGCTGCCGCTCCTGTTCCAAATGTCCAGTGATAGGTCAGGGACTGGTGCAAACTATCTACCACAAAACTTAAGGTATTGGGTTGGAACAGCACCAAGGATGAATCGCAATAACGCAGGGTAGGTCCCAACGAAATATGAAGAGTATCCATCAGAATGGTGCTTTGCGGTTTGAAGGTCGCCTGACAACCCGTGGAGTCGGTTAGAATAAGGGCCGGTGCATATACCCCAGGTAAGATGTAGGTATGCGTTTGGGTCGTATCACTGGAGGACACGACGGTTCCGTCTCCGAAATCCCAGGAAAAAGCGTTCGCGTAGTGCGCATTGATGGCATAGAGGGTAACGGCTTGGGGTATGCAACCTTGAACCAGATTGACCTTCAGGCTGGCATACGGTCCTTTCACAGTGACGGTATCGGTGCTGACCACGTTGGTTCCATTGGCTCCATAAGCAGTCAATTTCACCAGGTACACACCAGGTTCCAGGTAGGTATGGCTGGGTTCAGGGTTATTGTCGGCGGTACCCCCGTCTCCAAAGTTCCAGACCAGGCTATCGGCAGCGAACGTGTTGGAAACAAAGTAAGCCACCATGGGTGGACAGTTGGAACTGTTGATATAAGAAGAGGTATAAGTGAAGGAGGCATCCAGCGTCTCTACCGGTACGGCTTTGGTAATGGTGTCTACGCAAGCGCCCCCCCCTGTACCGAAGGCAATCAGGCGTACGCTGTCTGTTAGGGTATTGGGATAGTAATGCGTGACAGAAGTGGCGTTGGTGGAGGTGGCTCCATTGCTTTGGAAATACCACTGATAGGTGGCCCCTCCAGCCTGTGTACTGCTGTTGATAAAGGTAGCCGTGGCGCCGGGAACGATATCGGTTGGTGTCCAATAGAAATTAGCCTGGGGCCCGTTTACCGTGACCACTCCGGACGTTACACTCGTGCTGGCTTTACAGCCCAGGGAATCCGTCACGGTTAGGGTCGCTGTATAGGAGCCTGGTACTGCGTACCGGTGCATGACCGTGTCTCCGTAATTATGGGTAACGGAATCAGCGTCCCCAAATTGCCAAACCCATTTTTCGATGGGAATGCTATCTACCTCTTTGGTGCTATCCGAAAAGATAACAGGGGTTTTGTAACACATATCATCAATGATGCTAAAGGCTGGTTGAGGCCCCATGATCTTTAACGGGATGTAGTTACTGGTATCATAGCAACCGAAATAAGCGGACTTCAAAATCACCCTTACACTGTCTTTGCCGGAGCTGAGGCCACCCAATGAACCGGAGTATTGCACGCTAAATCCAGTCCCCCCGCTACCGAAGGAAGTGGAATCTCCGTACTGCCAGTTGTTGATGTTATAGTATGTGCCGGAGCCCCTTGCTACGCTCTCATAATTGGTATCCAGGTTCGATAACTTATAGGGTAGGGTGCTGCCTGCGCAAATGATGCTTAAGGTAGAGGCCAGGTCAGGCGATTGTTTGAGCAGCACATATACCTGCGCGGTATCCGTTAAAGTACAGGCTCCGTTGGTGGCCGTCAGGACTACTGTGTAAGCGCCTGAATTTGAATAATCGTGAATAATCGTATCGTTTGTCGTAATGGACTGTGCAGGACTGCCATCTCCAAAACTCCAGGTACCGGAAGTAGCGTCTATAGCGGAGTCTATCAAGGTTACCATGCTCCTGGTCGAATCACAGGTATTGAGCACTTTTATTCTGGGAAAGGGAGGCAATACATGTATATAGTTGATCCTGGTGGTCGTGTCGGCACAGCCAGGATTGGAGGCCACCAGCGTAACGGTATATGTGCCTGAATCCGCATAAGCGTAATAGGCTGGATTGGCATCGTTGACTAAGGTTACCCCATTACCGTAGTTCCAGGTATAGGTATTGGCGTTACCGGTAGATTGATTGATGAACTGAACGGCGGTATTACCGCAGATCAAGGTATCGGTGGCCATAAAGGCGGCGTGTGGCTTTGGATAAACGATGATGGTCAGCGTATTGGACTGGCCCCGGCAACCATGATTGGTTACATAGGTCAGGGTAATATTATAGGTTCCGGAATCCGAATAAGTATGGGTTGGACTAGCTGCCGTGGAGCTGGCGCCATCCCCGAAACTCCAATAATATTGGGTAAGGGTATCGGTAGACGTTGCACTGAATAAAGCAGAAATGATGGAGCAAACACTGTCTGAAGGGCTGGTGGTTTGTACATCGCCAATGGTTACATTGGGGGGTTGAATACTCAATGGCTCGGAAATGGTTCCACTACAGCCGTTTGCATCGGTGACGGTTAGGGTCGGATTGTAATTTCCGTTACTTCCGTAGGTAAAGCTCGGCGCCTTGGCTGAGGCGGTATCCGTGGCAGATCCATCGAAAGACCATAGCCATTTTACAGCATTTTTGCTGGTGTCCTGGAAATTGACCAGGGCCGGAGCGCCGCAAACAGAGTCCAATTTCATGATAAACCCACTTAGGTTGACGCCTGATTTCACCGTTACGGGTTGGGTAAGACTGGATTTACAAGCCCCAAATGTTTCGGTCAAGGTAACCTGGTAAGTTCCAGGTGCCGTAAAATCGTGGGTGACAGGTGAGCCGGTGTCACTCCCTCCATCACTGAATGACCAGGCCGGGACCCCGGTGGGGGCAGGGGTGGTTTCGTCGGTAAAAAGGGCCGGTGTATTGGAACAGGTATTCAGGGGCAGGGAAAAAGCGGGGTTAAAATCCGCAACGTTGATCAATGCTGTCTTTACGGTGGTTGATGTACACCCCTTATCACTGGTGGTGGTCAGGGTAACCGTATACAATCCTTTGGTGGCATAGGTATGAGAGGGACTGGTTTGGGTAGAAGTAGTGCCGTCGCCAAAGTTCCACAGATACGTTAGGGTTCCGGGTCCGGTAGACGTATTGGTGAAATGGATGGGGTCATTGATATTACATAGGGTGGTGGAATCTGCGATGAAGTTGGCTTCCACTGCTGGATATACCGTAACGATATTGCTCAAGGTCAAGGAGTTCGTACAGCCATAACTGTTGGTGACCGTGAGATTGGGGGAATACGTTCCTGCAAAGCTGTAGGTATTATAAGCTGTTGAATTAGTCGTACTGAGGGTATTTCCATCTCCAAAATCCCAGAAATAATTGGTGATACTGCCGGCGCCCGCGGTAGAGGCACTCGTGAAGTAGGTCGTCAGCGGTATACATCCCGTATTGTGGGTATACGTAAAGCTCACCGTGGGCTTCGGATACACTGTTATGTTCACGGATTTGGTGGAGGTATTTCCCCCATCGGTTACGGTGAGCGTGGCCGTATATGTCTGGGGCGCTGCGTAAACAGCAGAGACAGTAGGTGTAAAAGCGGAGGGGCCTACGCCATTGCCATTGCCGAATGTCCATGTATACTGAGCTGAGGCTGAGGCTCCTGTGCTGGTATTGGTAAAGGTAACTTCCAAGGGAGTACAACCACCGGTGGCGCTAAGGGTGAAATTTGCTTGGAGTTGAGCCTTCAGGGATCCGGCTATTAATAAGCCGATGATCACCATAGCGGGTACACGAAAAGGCATTTGATACGGCTTTAAACAGGAATTGGAATGGACTCAATCTACGGCAAAAAGGTCAGCTCTCCAAATGGGAAGGTTAAGGAATTAAAAAGTAGGCACCTATCTACAATGTCGCTTCTGTTTGCCGCATATTTTTATCGATTTGCAGCAATCATATTTTTGGCTGGGAACCCTGAATTACCTTTGAGTTCTTAAATATTTGTTGTGAGAAAGCTTCTACCTATCCTAATTGCTTTAGTTATTACCAGTGCTAACTTATTAGCGCAGGCCCCTACCGGCGGTGGTGCCAAACCTGCTACAGGGGCCAAACCTGGGGCTGGTGCTCCGGGAAGTATACCCACTTTAGGCCGGGCTTACGGTCGTGTGACCGATTCTACTGGTAGCCCTATTGAACAGGCCTCTGTGCTCTTGTTGAAAGCCGGGATCGATCCTGTGACCAAAAAGAAAAAACTCACCCTGATCAAGGGTATGGATACAAAAGCCAACGGAGAGTTTAATTTTGAGGACCTTCCCATCATGGGACCCTTGGTGTTAAAGGTATCCGCTACAGGGTATACCGCTAAAGACATGACCTTTGTCATCTTTACACCCGGGGCGCAAAAGCCGGCTGCACCCAGTGTACCTGCCGCACAGAATGCCAATCCCCTGGCCAATTTACCCAATTTTGAAAAGAACATCGGGGATGTACAACTCATACCGAAGGTTCAGGAATTGCAGGGTGTTGTCATCCAGGCAACCCCTCCCGCCTTGAAACTGGACATGGATAAAAAAGTGTTCAACGTGGAAAAGAACATCACCAGTGCAGGCGGCACCGCCGTGGATGTCATGCGAAGTGTGCCCTCCGTGAATGTGGACATTGATGGGAATGTAACCTTGAGGAATGCCGCTCCCACCATATACATAGATGGGCGCCCTTCTACGCTTACGCTGGACGAAATTCCGGCTGACGCCATTGAAAGCGTTGAGGTCATCACTAATCCCGGCGCCAAATACGACGCCTCCACTACGGCAGGTATCATCAATATCGTATTGAAGAAAAACAGGAAATCCGGTTACAATGGAAACCTGTCCGCAGGTATTGATACCCGTGGAGCCATCAACGCACTGGGTACCTTCAACATCCGTCAAAACAAACTGAACTTCACGGGTACCTTGCTGTATCACGGAAGCCAGAGTTATACAGAAGGCACGACCAATCGTAATACGAACCTGAGCACCACTGGCGACACCCTTACTCATTTGTATGAATCTGATAAGACCAAAGGAGGAGGAGGAATCTTTTTCGGCCAGGTTGGATTTGATTATTTCGTGACCAATAAGACGACCCTTTCTGCCAGTTACCTGCACGTGGCCCTGAATAACAAGCCTACAGAAACCTCCCAATTGCAGACGGATACCATCATCGGAGGCGTTCCTGGTAATATTGCCTACAGCACACGCTACAGCAATAATCCGCTGACCGTGAGTGTAAATGGAGCTACAGCAGCCATGAAACATAGTTTTACCAAAGAAGGGGAAAGCCTGACGGCTGATGCCAGTTTCTTTGCCGCCAATGCGACCTCTACAGCCAATTACCTTACAGACTATTGGCCTGGTGTTCCCACAGAAGGAATGACACCCCTATTTAATACGCAGCAGCAGGTATTGGCCACAGGGGATCCTCGTTTCTTCACTTTCCAGAGTGATTATACCGATCCTATCGGAAAATCCAAACTGGAAGCCGGGGTAAGGGCCAGCATACAAAAGTTGTCCTTCCTCAATAATACTTATACAGCCGATGAAACCGGAAAATATATCCTGGATACAATAGCTGCCAGCAATTATACCAGCACTACCAACATTTATGCGGGTTACCTGAACTGGACCAGTTCCATAGGAAACTTCGGTTATCAACTGGGATTGAGGGGAGAAAGCTCCAATTATAACGGTAAACTGCTGACCAACAATATGTCCTACAGCAATAGTTACCCCTTTAGCCTGTTCCCCTCTATTTTCCTGAGTGAGAAATGGGGCAAAGGCAATGAGGTTCAATTATCGGCAACCAGAAAGGTCACCAGGCCTGGATTCATGCAGCTGATGCCCTATACCAACTATTCCGATACCCTCAACATCACCAGGGGTAATCCGGGATTGGTGCCTCAGTTCTCCGAGAACTTCGAGCTGAATTACCTGAAAACTTTGAAGCACAATAATACCCTCTTATTCTCGATCTACTATAATTACACGTCCAACCTGATCACCCACTTCCAGGATACGGGTAGGAATCCTCAAGGGGAGGCGATATTGATTAACACCTTTGAAAATGCGACGGATGATTATTCTTACGGAGCAGAAGTAACCTCTGTAGATAATGTCACCAAATGGTGGGATCTGTCTTTGAATGTAAATGTGTATAATTCCCATATCAACACCGATAACCTGAACCAGCCTTCCCAGCCTTCTATGTGGGCCTGGTTTGGTAAGTGGAACAACAACTTCAAACTGCCGGACGACTTTACCATTCAGTTGACGGGCACTTATCAATCAAAGACCAACTTGCCCGTCAATCAGGGTGGCCAGTCCTTTGGCCCTCAGACATCCACCACCCAGAGTGCTTCCCAGGGTTATATAAAAGCCTTCTACGGTGTGGATATGGCCATCAAGAAAACCTTCCTGAAGAATCAGGCCGCTTCCATCACCGTCAGCGTATCGGATATATTCCGCAGCCGCTGGTCTGATCAGTACAGTGAAAGCCAGTACTTCAATCAGGAATTCGATCGCCTCACCAATCCCCAATTGGTACGTGTGGTGTTTGCCTACCGCTTCGGGAAAATGGACCTGAACTTGTTTAAACGTAAGGATATGAACTCCCAGGGTATGGGAGATGCGGGCCAAAGCTTGCAATAGCCATGAATCACGAAAAAAAGGTCAGCGCCTTGACAAAAAAGGCCTGGTATGAAAGGAAATGGATACAGGTGGGGCTGCATACGGCCTTTTGGGTAGGGCTTATGGTCCTACCCTCCCTGTTAATCCATCAGGAAACCAAGAGCATCCAGAAGGCCGCCGATAAAAGTGAGTGGATTGACCGGATTTCCTATGTCTATTTCATAGCTTTATTTTACCTCAACGCCCTGGTATTAACGCCCAAGTTCTTGTACAAACGGCGCTATTGGTTGTACATCCTGATCCTCCTGGGATTATGGATATTAAGAGGCTGTTTGTTCTACCCCTTGGTAAGAATGGTTCATCCGGAGATGGTCAATGAATACAAGGTGGGACTCAGTACCTATATGATTGGTAATTTTTTCGTCTTGCTGTTTTTCGTGGCCCTGAGTACCTCCTATCAAACCATCAAAGACAAGCTCACCAGCGAAAGGCTATCTCAGGAAAAGCAGGAGGAGAACCTCAAGACGGAACTTTCTTTTTTGCGCTCCCAGATCAGCCCCCACTTTATGTTCAATGTGTTGAACAATATCGTGGCCCTGGTACGCATGAAATCCGATCAGCTCGAACCCACTATTTTCAAGCTTTCTTCCCTGATGCGTTATATGTTGTATCAATCGGATGACCAAAGGATTTCCCTGGAGAAAGAGGTGGAGTACCTACAGAGTTACATCGACTTGCAGCAGATGAGGGTAGGGGAAAAGGTGAGATTGCACGTGTCCATGAAGATCGGTAATGAGCCTTTTACCATAGAACCCATGCTCCTGATCCCATTTATAGAAAATGCCTTCAAGCATGGCACCGGTTACATGGAACATCCCCAGATTGATATTCACCTGTCGGTAACCGACGGTTTGTTGTACTTTACGGTGAGAAACAGGTTCAACGTAGAGCAGGAAACCAAAGATGCTACTTCCGGCATAGGTCTGGCCAACGTCAAGAGGAGGCTTAACTTATTATACGGAAACGAATATGATCTGTGGATCACTAAAAAGGGAGATTGGTTCCTGGTTTCCCTACAGCTAAATCTACATTATGTTACAGTGTCTCGCAGTCGACGATGAGCCTTTGGCCTTGCACCTCCTGGAGGATTACCTGTCGAGGGTCCCGGATATGCAATTGGTAGCAAAATGCGGAGATGCTTTTGAAGCGGGCAAGATCTTACGTTCCCAGCCCATTGACCTGATGTTTTTGGATATTCAGATGCCTGGGCTTACCGGTTTGAAATTTATAGAGAGTCTTTCTCATAAACCCATGATTATCCTGGTCACCGCCTATGAGCAATTTGCCCTGGAAGGATATACGCTGGATGTGGTGGATTACTTGCTCAAGCCGGTAGAGCTGGATCGGTTTATGAAAGCTTGTAATAAAGCCTGGGAGCTTCACCAGCTCAAAAGCGCCGGCACGCCGCAGAAAGGCCCTGGTTACTTTTTCGTCAACGCCGATTACAGCCTTTTGAAGATCCAGTTTGATGACATTTGCTGGATTGAAGGTTTGAGGGATTATATCAAAATTCATTTGAAGAGCACATCCAGACCTGTGGTGGTCCGTATGAGCGTCAAGGGCGTCGAAGCTGAATTACCCGCAGCAGGATTCATACGCGTCCACAAATCCTATATTGTCTCTATCAACGACATAACAGCCATCCGCAAAAACGCCGTGTTCATAAAAGAACAAGAAATACCGGTCGGGGATACCTACAGGGATACCTTGGTACGCCTGACAGGTAGATCCATGTCTTAAAATTCAGTGTCTGTTCTTTTCATCCATTTTGGCCTCAACTACGTAATTTTCTACCTGATCTGTTTATATTAGGAAATAAGATAAAGGGCTCTGTACTAATAATCCTACATGCGTATGCGTTATGAATTATTTGCCTGGGAAACCCAGGTATCAGAAGCCCCCTTTTGGGAACAGGTCAAACTAGAGGAATGGAGGGGGGAGAATGCCCGGATCAAAGAGGCCTTCATGGAGGTATTTTTGAGTGGTGAATCTGAAGAGGCCATCACCAGATACGTTCAGGCGCACCAAACGGGTTTGTATCACCTCTTTGAGGACTTTGAACGACTGGATGGAGCAGGGGGGCAGCCGACCGGCCCCGATGGCAAAAGGATCCCGGCAGCGGCTGCCAGGGACCTAAGGCTATTGTTGGAAGATCTATGCCTGTTTCTGGAAAGGTATTGCATGAAGTACCTGTCTAAGGATGCGCCTATCCCTCCCTGGAGAAGCCAACAACTATTGGATATTATCCACAACAAGACGCCCCTGGTCCTAAGTCACCTTTCGGCCAGTGGCACAGAACCTACCCTGATGGCCTTGATCAAGGATTTGCTGGAAGGGGCAGCCCATCAAACAGAGCTAACCTATAGGCAATGGTACCCTTTAAGGGACCTGATGCAATTTATTCAGCATTTGCCCCCTGTGGAAAAAGACGGGGTGCTGATCAGGGATGGATTGGTGATATCGGACCGGTTGATTGAATTGTTGTGCTACCTGAACATTAATACGCCTTTGGTATTTCAGCATACGATGCACCGGATTCAGCAGGAAGTGGAAGGAAAGGAATACCTTATGGAGCAGGTCCCGGAGTTGGGGAGGGTGAAACGTTATTTAAGGTTACTGAAACAAAAACCGGAATACCGGTATATGGAAAGCAGGGGTAGCCTCGTTGATATGTTGGAAGAATGGGTCAGTGATTTTTCTAAGATGAAACAATTGCAGGTTCAGTCCTCCGAAGAGCAGGTGCCGGCCAAAGATGAGGGGGGATTTGGGTTGGATTCAACAAAAGTGATCACGTCCTTGACCGTAAATGAACTGGGGTTGTTGATCCGTTTATTTGTAGACGTTGGGGTATTTAAAGCCCGAAACCTAAAGGGATTGTCCCGGTTTATGGCCCAAAACGTAGTGACCCTGAAAAAAGAAGCGAACGACCAGGTTTCATCCAACCACTTATATGGCACCTTTTATTCCGTGGGAGATGCAACCATGGACTCTGTTCAAAGCATTTTAAACCGAATGGGGGCCCGATTGAACAAATTGAGGGTAGAGCAGCGGAAAAAAGTAGGTAATCAGAAAAAATGAGTATCTTAATATACTGATGTTTAGTATTTTATAACGAGAATTGTCAGACACTAATCAGGAGGGAGAGTTGTACTTTCCACGTACAAATGCAAAATTTGCAGACTCGTTAACCTCCTGTAAGATCGTTGATTAACAAATGGGTAACCGTGGCTAAAAAATTTCCTTCAGTTCCACCGCATTTGCTGGTGTTCAAACCTTCAGATTTCTTACCCCATAAGGCCATTTTGGAAATTGGGCTAAAAGGAGTGAAAAAGAAGAACAAGCATTCCAATCCAAAAGAGGTGGAAGCGCTGATGGTTACACTTAGGGAGTTGATTCGCAAAGCAGCCATTCAGCAATATACCAAACCGGAATTAATCACAGCCATTAAGGCGACCCTTCATGGCTATGAGGATTTGCATGATACCATAGAGGCGGTAGCCATTGTATTGTTTATCTCCAGGACCGTAGAAAGAGATTGCGCCTACAGCATAGGCACCGAAGAAATCCGGAGCTGGTGGCAGTAAATGCGTACTTTTTTACCTTTTTCTATGCAAAGTTGATCCTTTGTGTCCACTGATCCAATCTACATGGTGCATTGCCGAAATATTTTCGCATTTTTGGTCGCTAAAATGAGAAAATAATAATCGGATGCGCCTTACTCCTTCCAGATTCTTTGTTTGGGCTTTTTTGCTAAGTGCTTGCTATGTAGGCCCCCTAAAAGCCCAGAACCCGTCGGTCAAAGAAGTGCAATTGACCCAGTTCAACCTGCAATCATCGGCCGTCATTCCCACCCAGGGAGATTCCCTTTCCATGGGAGACTATCAAGCAAGCCGGTATTGGTTTCCCGTCAAGGTTCCCTCTACTGTCCTGACCGGACTAGTGGCCAACCACGTCTATCCTGATCCATACCTGGGCATGAACAACATGTATATCCCGGATGCATCGGACACCTTCAATACCACTTATCACCTGGAGCAATACAGCTTCCTGCCCAATGATCCCAATCCATGGAAGAAGCCTTATTGGTATAGGACGACATTTGAGGTCCCTGCTGCCGATAAGGGTAAGCACGTAGAATTGATCTTTAAAGGCATCAATTATAGGGCTGAAGTATGGGTGAATGGCCAGAAAATAGCCGATTCTGCCCAGATGGCAGGTATGTTTGCCGAGTATAGATTGGACGTGAGTACCGCCGTGCATCCAGGGCAGACCAACGGGCTGGCCGTGAAGATTTATCCCTTAGATGAAGCCGGTACCCCTTCTCCTCCTCAACTCAAGGCCATGGGCGATTTTTTCCTCAATGGAGGCCCCAATGGGAATATAGGGAAAAACGTAACCATGCTTTGTTCCATCGGTTGGGACTGGATACCGGAGGTGCATGACCGGAACATGGGTATTTGGTTACCCGTTTACCTAAGGACCAGCGGACAAGTATTGATTGACCATCCGCATATCATTACGGACTTACCCAACCTTCCGGATACTTCTGTGGCCAAATTGACATTGGATCTCCACCTGCTCAACTATGCCAAGCTGGCCCAGCAGGGCTTGCTGAAGGTCACCATTATCCCGGAGACGTTTACGGGTCCTACTGTTAGTTTTGAAAAAAACATATCCCTGGAGGCCGGGGCAGACAAACTGTTTTCCTTTTCTGCTGCCGATGTGAAGGCCCTTGAACTCCACCAACCGCATTTATGGTGGCCCAATGGTTATGGTCGTCCTGATTTATATAAGGTAAGGCTACAGGTTAACGTAGGGGGCCAAGTCTCTGACGATACTTCTTTTCTTATGGGTGTAAGAACCGTTGGCTCCCAGGCAACGGACGTCAATGGTTGGGTACGCAGGGATTTCTATGTCAATGGGCACAAGGTGCACCTCAACGGTGGTGCCTGGGTGCCGGATATGATGCTTAACAGGGATTCGGTTCGCTATGACTATGAACTTCACCTTTGTCGCAATGCCAATGTCAATCTGGTGCGTATCTGGGGAGGGGGCATAGGGGAAACTGATGACTTTTATACGTTGGCCGATCGTTATGGACTAATGGTATGGCAGGATTTCTGGATTACCGGAGATACCCAGGGTGAGTTCAAAGGATCTCCCGATTATCCTTTGCAGACCTCGGTGTTCATAAGGAACCTGTTGTCCACCATTTATAGGATACGCAACCATGCAAGTTTGCTGGTGTGGACCGGCGGAAACGAGGGACATGCCCGACTGGAATTGTATAATGCCATGAGAGATAGCGTGGCCCAATTAGATGGCGCCCGCCCCTTTATTCCCAGCTCCTCAGGGTTTGCCAAACAGGACGCTACCTGGAAAGGTTCCTGGCCCGATAATAAGCCTTCCGGTGTGTACAGTGGGGGACCTTACCGATACCTGAACCCGGAAGAATACTATAAATTGGTCGATGCGGGCAAGGACTGGGTTTTCAAGGACGAGACTGGCCTGCCCTCCCAACCCCCTTACAGCACCTTGCCTAAGATCATAAATAACCTGGTGCCCGATACCAGTCTGCCTTTCCCCTTGAACAATACCTGGGGCTATCATGACGCCTGCGAAGGTGCCGCCCGGTATTCCAAGTATTATGAGAACATGAAGGATCAGTACGGGGTCCCTGGCAGCATACAGGACTTCTCTGAAAAGATGCAATTGCTCAATGCCGATGGATACAGAGGTATATTCGAAGCTGCCGGTCACCACCTGCGCACCACCGGAGGCGTCATGCTTTGGAAATTGAACTCGGCCTTCCCCTCCGTAGTATGGCAGATATATGACTGGTACCTGGAACCCAATGCCGGATACTACTTCATGCAGAGGGCCGTGGAGCCCCTGCACGTGCAGCTCAATCTCGACGATACGGTAGTGGCCGTCATCAATCGGACCTATCATGCTGCAACCGGTCTTAAAGTAAGAGCCAGGGTGCTGGATTTGAATGGGGTTGTCCGATTGGACCAATCGGTTCCCGTTTCTGTAGATACCGCCGATGCCAAGGAAGTACTGTCCGTAGGTGCGGCCCTTCAGAAAGCCCAGGGCGTAAGTTTTGTCGTGCTTGAGCTAAGTGATGCCCAGGGAAAACGAATTTCCAGCAACACGTATTGGATGGCTCCTGGCAGGGATTTTAAGACCTTGTCTACCATGTCCAGGGCCAGGGTGGAAACCCATGTGCTGAGCATGGTCAAAACGGCCAAAGAATATCAGTTTAAATTAAGTTTTCGCAATGTCGGTAAACAGCTGGCTTTTTTCCTGAACCCACAGATCGTGCAGAAGGGAGAAGAAATCCGCCCGGCTTTTTGGTCCGATAATTATTTCACCCTTGCCGAAGGCCAGGAGACCACTGTCACCGTTTCTCTTCCTATAGAGAAGGTGGCCTTGGGAGAGCTCAACCTGGTTGTGGAAGGATGGAATACGCCCAGGAAAGTGATCATCCTGTAAGGCTACGGCCATCATTAAGTGCTCCCGCGCTTTCGCGTCCGCGCGCCACCGGGTTTTAAGATCACGCAAACGCTTTGACGAGTTGTTTGCGTGATTTTTTTATATTTAGGAATGACCAACCTCAAAGACTCCATCATCCTCATTACAGGAGGGACCTCTGGTATAGGAGAGGTGACCGCCAGAGAATTGGCCAAGACGGGCGCCCGAATCATTATCCTTGCCAGGAGCCAAACCAGGGCGGATGCAGCCCGCACCCGGATTCAAACTGCTTTCCCCAAGGCCAGAATAGATTTTGTATTGGCCGATTTGTCTTTGTTGAACCAGGTCAGGAGTGCTGTCGCTGAAATTACACTGGCTTATCCCCGCTTAGACCTGCTCATCAATAATGCGGGGCTGTTGCAGGGAAACCAACGCCTGGAGTCTGAAGACGGTTTTGAAATGACCCTCGCTACCAACTATCTGGGTCCTTTTTTACTGACCGGCCTTTTACTGGAACAGCTTAAGGCCGGGAAAGCCAGCCGCATCATCAATCTATCGTCCATTAGTTATAAACTGGCTAAACCTGATTTTAATAACCTACAGCTCCAAAATGGGTACAATGCCTTAACGGCTTATTCCAACTCCAAATTATTCAATTACATGTTCACGGTCGAACTCGACCGCAGGTTAAAAGCACAAGGTCTTCCCATAGTCACCAATGCTGTACATCCCGGGGTTATCGGAACCAGATTTGGCAGCGGGTCTGATCACTGGGTTGGACGGATGGCATCTACTTTTTCCTTTCTACTGACCTCTCCTGAGAAGGGGGCTGCAACTACTTTGTATCTGGCTACCTCTGAAGAGGGTGGGCGAATCAGTGGAAAATACTGGGCAGGTAAAAAAGAAGTGGCGGTTCATCATTCCTTTATTAATCCAGATCACTTGCGGAGGTTATGGGAGCTATCCGAGGAAATGACGGGACAAAGCTGGCTGGCCTGCTAAGGGCTGACGCCGGGATGACCAGCGTTAGCGATACCCCATAGCCTGTAGGTTAAATAACTCCGCGTACCGCCCGTTTTTGGCCAGTAACTCCTCATGACTTCCGATCTCTAAGGGGGAACCGTTTTCTAAGACCAGGATCCGGTCTGCCATCCTAACGGTGGAAAAGCGATGGGAGATCAATACCGCCATTTTTCCTTTCGTTAGATCTGCAAAGCGTTGGAAGACCTCGTATTCCGCCCTGGCATCCAGTGCGCTGGTAGGTTCGTCCAGGATAAGCAACTGGGCATCCCGCATGTAGGCGCGGGCCAGTGCAACCTTTTGCCATTCTCCTCCGGACAATTCCACGCCCTGGTTAAAACGTCTGCCCAATGCCTGGTCGTACCCTCCTGGTAGTTTGGTCACCAGGCTTTCGGCCAGACTTTGATGGGCCGCCGATTCCAGCCTTTCCTGGTCGTACTGGAAATCGATATTGCCCACTGCTATATTCTGGGAAAAGGTCATTTGGTACCGTTGGTAGTCCTGGAAAATGATGCCTATGTTTTTCCTTAAATCCCCCAGGTCATACTCCTTAAGGTCTTTGCCATCCAATAAAATGCGTCCTTCGGTTGGATCATAAAGCCTGGCCAGGAGTTTTACCAGGGTCGTTTTCCCGGCACCGTTTTCGCCGACCAGGGCCAGTTTCTCTCCGGCTTTGAGGGTGAAATTGAGGTGACGGTTGGCCCAGCGCTCTGTAAATGAATAGCGGAAGCCTACATCCTCAAAGGTGAAACCCTGTTGTATAGGTTGGGGAAAGGGGATAGGATGGGCTGCGACAGGTATCTTTGGCGCTATCTTAAGGAAGTCAAAGAGGTCACTCAAATAAATGGCGCCCTGGGAGACCGCAGTGAAGCGGGTTAGAATGCCGTCGAGCAAAGCCCTGAGCTGCCTGAAAGATCCAGCCAGGAAAGTTAGGCTACCTATCGATATGTGTCCGGAAAGCGTTTGTCCTATAATCCATATATAAGCAGCATAATACCCGGTGGATCCCACCAGAGAAAACACCGTTCCCCAAATGGACCTTCGGGTTTGTAAGCCTTTATATTCCTTGTAAAACCGCCCGGAAAGTTCCTTGTACCGATTGATGAAAAAATTGGACAAGTCGAACAATTTTACTTCTTTGGCCGTATCGTCACTGGCGCCCAGGAACCGCACATAGTCCATTTCCCTTCGACCCATGGTTTGTTCTCTCCACAGGGTGTAGTTTTTGTCATTGAAGTAAGATTCACCCAGAAAGGCAGGAACGACTGCCACCAGTAATAATAAAATAAGCCAGGGGTTGAAGGCAATCAATCCTACTGCCAGGAATCCAATGGTGATCAGGTCCTGCAACTGGCTTAGGAGTTGAGAAAGCAGAATCGTCCGATTGGTCGTTTGTTGCCTGGCTCTTTCCAGTTTGTCATAGAAATTGGAGTCTTCGAACTGGTCCAAATCCAGGATAGCTGCATGCTCCATGATGAGCACGGTGGTATGGTTGGCAAACAAATCCCCCAACAAACTGTCCAGTAGCGTCGTAAGCCTGCCTAATCCATCTGAAACGATGGCCAGGGCAAATTCCAGGGCCACCAGTTTCCATATTTTGCCTGTGTCAAAAGAGCCTGGGTGTCGGATAAGCAGCACCACCAGATCAATGATGAGCTTGCCCACATACAGGGTAGCAACGGGAATGGCGGAACGAACGACCCTCACCATGATATCGGCTACCGTCAACCATGGGTTGGTTTGCCAAACGAGCCTGAAAAAAGCTGGCAGATTCCGCAGGGCGATTATCCTTTCCCTCCATGATACACGCTCTTCGTTCATCTTTTTTCCACGTTGTCCAAATAACTGGGTCAGGTTCATATACCCGAATGTAGGCAAAAAGGGGGTGAGGAGGAGGCGGCATTTTTTTTGTAATTTTAGGGTACCATGGAATTCATCGATTACTATAAAGTACTGGGACTGGAAAAAACAGCCAGTCAGGAAGACATCAAAAAAGCCTATCGCAAATTGGCCAGGAAATTCCATCCTGACCTAAACCCCAATGACAAAGAGGCCAATAAAAGGTTCCAGCAGATCAACGAAGCCAACGAGGTCTTAAGTGATCCCGAGAAACGCAAAAAGTATGATCAGTATGGAAAGGATTGGGCTCATGCAGACGCTTATGAGCAAGCGCGCAAGCAAGGCGCCGGCGGCGCCGGTGGTTTTGGCGGAGGCGGTGCTGGTGGATTTGGCGGAGGGCAAACCTGGTCTTCTGAAGGATTTGATGCATCTGATTATTTCTCGGGTGCAGGAGATGGTCGCTTCTCCGATTTCTTTGAATCCTTATTTGGCGGAGCAGGTGGGCGGCGTTCTTCTGGAACCCAGGGTAAATTCAGGGGGCAGGATTATCAGGCGGAATTGCACCTTAGCCTCCGGGAGGCCAATACAACCCATAAGCGCATCATTACCATTGACGGGAAAGACATACGCATCACCGTTCCTGCTGGTGTAGAGAACGGTCAAATGATCAAGCTCAAAGGATATGGTAGCCCAGGTGTGAACGGAGGCCCTAACGGAGACCTGTTTCTGACTTTTGTGATTGCAGAGGATCCCCAATTTAAAAGGATAGGGAATGACCTGTATGCGACGGTGCATTTGCCTTTATATACTGCCGTATTGGGCGGAGAGGTAACCATTGACACCATGGACGGGAAGGTGAAGTTAAAGGTAAAGGCAGAGACCCAAAACGGAAGCAAGACCCGTTTGAAAGGAAAGGGTTTCCCCGTTTATAAAAAGGAAGGAGAGAAGGGGGACTTATTTGTCACTTATGAAATCGATATTCCCACTAACCTTACTGATCAACAAAAAGCATTATTTCAACAACTCTCAGACTTGTCCGCTCGCTAACTTTTCAATTGAAAAACTATGGAACAACAGGAATGGATACCAGCCGATACCATTTGTACCTATTACCAGGTTGATGTATCCCTGATCAGGACCATTGGGGATTATGGATTGATTGAGGTTAACTCAGCCGATAATCGCCTATCGGTTCCCGTTTCCGGGTTGGGAGAACTGGAGCGCATCCTTCGCATGCATAGGGAACTAGACATCAATATGGAAGGCATAGAAGCCATTTCCCATATGCTTCACCGACTCAAGGAGCTTCAGCAGGAGGTCGGTATACTGAGGCATAAGTTAAGTGTGTATGAGCGCCACGGGGACATACTTTAGCCTCATGCCTTTTCTGTTGAACAAAATCCAGAGATTATTGGGGTATCGATTAAATATCTCAAAAAAAATCAGCAAGAAATGAATATTTAATAAAATATAAGTTTTTTTTAGCATCTTGATTTTGATATTCCAAATTTTATAATACTTTCATCCCCGTTAAAAATAACATCATGCTCCGCAACAAACATATCACCACAGGAATGGCCGCCACTTTTGGATGGGGCCTTCTATTGCCGCGCGGGGTATGCTTTACTGTTGATTTCTAGGTAAGTTCAAATAAAGCATGACAATAGCCCCGCTGTCTCAGCGGGGTTTTTTTGTGGTGCGCCCAAACGATGGCCCTATTCACAGGCCGACTGAGCATATCATTTCAATGATTGGAAAATGTAAAAACATGGACCACGCAAGTACAAGACGGGCTTCTGGCTCTATATATGTATTCGACGATCGGTTTTTGGACGGGAAGAAATTCTACCAGAACCACTTTAATAAGCTACCCAGCTTTTATTTTATAGGCGCCATAGACGGAGACAAAGCCTACGATTCTTTCATCCAGGAGTATGCTTCTATGGTAGCCGATGAGCTCAAGTACCGCTGGTTCAACAGCCAGAAGAAGAAATATGAATTCGACAGAACGGTGCTGCTGCTTCATAACGAAGTAATCCTGGAGTTTAACCAAGGATACTGTGAAATATTTCATGATGGGTCACAGGAGGCCTTCGTGGAAAAAGTCACATTGATCTGCCGTAAGTTCAAGAACAGGAATAAGAAAGAGCCTCGGGAAATCAACCTGGTTGTTCGCTCCGGGAATGTGCTTGATTTTAGGACTATGGAGATTAAACCCTCGAAATTAGACCTGGATTTATTTTATGAAGCAGACTTTAAGGAAATCGATGAAGTTATCCGCAGAAGATTGAATAAGAAGAAGGATAAAGGAATTGTGCTCTTGCATGGACTCCCAGGCACGGGTAAAACGACCTATCTCCGTTATCTGATCGGAAAGATACGTAAGCGGGTCATGTTCCTTTCTCCCCATGTCGCGGGCAATCTTTTGGGTCCGGACTTTATTGATTTGCTGATCGATAATCCGGAAACCGTATTGGTCATTGAGGACGCGGAAAACATCATTATGGATAGGAGAAGCAATAGCAGTTCTTCTGTTTCGAATCTGTTGAACATTTCTGACGGGCTTTTGGCTGACTTTCTGAACGTGCAGATTATTTGCACTTTTAATAGTGAGCTGACTTTTGTAGATAAGGCATTGCTCAGGAAGGGAAGATTGATCGCACAGTATGAATTTGGGAAGTTGAGCGTGGAAAAAGCGCAACGACTCAGCAATCACCTCGGCTTTGAAAAGATCATCGATAAGCCTATGACGTTAGCTGAAATCAGTAACCCTGATGGCCCTGGCGCCCAACTGGAGCATACCAGGGTGCTGGGCTTCAGGAGGGAGGTTCTCGAAAATTAATCATCAAATCATTTGACATCACATGGCAAAAGATATTATCAGAGGAAAAGATCTACTGTCCCTAGGCTATCCGCCCACTCCGGTGGTCAGCCTGGCCATGGGCATCGTAGAGCGACAATACAAATACCTATCAAAAACAGCCAAATTGGGTATGCTCAAGGCAGTCCTGGATCATCCGGGCTGCTTCCTTCCCGATCAGGACCTGGGCAGAATTGCCCGGGCCCTGATTCCGGAGGAAGCGCCTGCGGAACGTCCTGCCCAATTAAACGATGAGCCTATCGGTTTTGCTACTTTTGGAAGGGGGCAAATTGAACAAGGTGCCATCCAGCAAATGGAGTTGGCTTGCAGACTACCTGTGGCCAGGGCCGGGGCCCTGATGCCGGATGCACACGCCGGTTATGGATTACCTATCGGGGGTGTACTGGCTACGGAAAATGCCGTCATACCTTACGCCGTAGGTGTAGATATCGGGTGCAGGATGTCCTTAAGCTTGTTTGATATCCCTGAAGCGGATTTCTACCGGAAGGCTTCCCTGTTTACCCGCATCCTGGAAGAAAATACCTTGTTCGGAAGTGGCGCTATCTTCAGCGATCCGGTAGATCATGAAGTCATGTACCGATCTGAGTTCAAGGAGCTAAAATTACTTGCAGAAATCAGGGGAAGGGCATGGAAACAACTAGGCAGTAGTGGAAGCGGAAATCACTTTGTGGAGTTTGGGTTGGTGGAAATGGATGATCAACGCTATATCGGCTTGTTGAGTCATTCCGGGTCGCGCGGATTGGGCGCCCAGGTAGCCAATCATTATACGAAAATCGCCCGGGAGAAGAGGCGCTTGCCCAGGGAGGCAAACCATATGGCCTGGTTGAGCTTGGATGAAGCCGAAGGCCAGGAGTACTGGCTGGCTATGAACCTGGCCGGTGATTACGCCTGTGCCTGCCATGAGGTCATTCATCAAAAGATAGCCGCTGCCTTGGGGCGCAAACCTTTGCGCAACATAGCTAATACCCACAACCTTGCCTGGACCGAATACCATCAAGGAAACCAGTGGACGGTACATCGCAAAGGGGCCACGCCGGCGGGTAAGGATACATGGGGCATTATTCCTGGGTCTATGACAGAACCAGGTTATATCGTAAAAGGAAAGGGCAATCCCGGGTCTATAGGTTCTGCCGCCCATGGAGCGGGTAGGAGAATGAGCAGGGCCCAGGCCTCCGCTTCTATCACACATCATGCACTCCGGGAGGACTTGGATAGGAAGGGCGTTCGTTTGTTGGGGGGCGGGTTGGACGAAGCGCCACATGCTTATAAGGATATAAAAGAAGTAATGAGGGCACAACAATCGCTGGTAGAGGTCATGGGGACCTTCACCCCTAAGATGGTACGCATGGATGAATAGTGCTGGACTGGAGTGCTGTCCCGAGTTTAATCAACATCCTTTTCGGCCAAGACCTTGACAAAGGCGCTACGCCTGGGAGCGGGTACCGGACTAGCTTCCCCTTTGATGGCCTTCCACAGGACTTCATTGAGTTCGGCGTCGGGAACGGCGTCGGCTTTACTAAGGTCGAAATGCGCTGATTTGATGGCCCCTGGGGTCCAGGTCGTGTTCCGGGCATTGATGTTGATCAGGGCTTGCCTTGCAGTGTAAGCGCTGGTGTCTGGGGTGTTTTGGAAGGCTCGCCACATGGGCATGGCTGCGGCATCATACTGGCTCATGGGCGGAAGGCCCAATATGAGTTCCATGCTACGCAGGACGGAGGAAGTGGAGTACATGGTATGATCGACCTGATGACGCCGTACGAATGGGCTGATGACCAGTGCAACGGACCGATGTGCATCTACATGATCCGGTCCGTCCTGGGCATCATCTTCCAATACGAAGATGGCGGACTGTTTCCAGATGGGACTGTGGGATATATGATCAACCAATCTGCCCAGGGCAAGGTCATTATCTGCCACGTAGGCCTGGGGTGTATAGTCACCGATGGCCAGACCACTGGTGTGGTCGTTAGGAAGATAGATGGTGTTGAGGTGAGGAACAGCTTCCTTGGCGATGAGGGAATCAAAATCACGTTCAAATTGTTGTTCCCGGTAGGTGTCCTGAATATCGAGGTTCCATCCTGGGTAATAACTGCAATAGTGGGCTGCTGCTTTTAACACTTTCAGTGTCGGATAACCATTGTCCATAAACTCTCCATAATTGCGGAAGGATACACCTCCTCTGGCACAATAATCCCAGATAAATCCATTGGTGGGATTGGCAACAGCACGGCTCCCATCAAAATCATAATTGCCTCCCCTGCCACTGTAATTGGAAGGCCAATTCTTTTCAACAAAATCGGTAGCATAGCCTGCCATGGACCAGTTGTGACCATCGGCACTTACTTCGGCATCTACGTAGAAGTTATCCAGCAATACAAATTCCTGGCTGAGGCCATGGGCATTAGGGGTGATGTTCTGACCAAATAGTACAAGGCTGGTATCTCCATTACCCTGAGACAGGTCACCCAGCACCTGGTCATAGGTTCTGTTTTCCCTGAGAATATAAAACACGTATTTGATAGGTGAGGTGTCTGATACCTTCGTAGGTATGGGATTTCCTTGTATACCTGGGGCTAAGGTTTCTTTGTTTTTGTTGTAAGGTGTATTAGCGTATACCTGTTGGGTGTACGTCTCCAATTCTTTGGGGGAAGGAACAGGAATCACGGACAAAGTACCCTTGAACAGATCTCCGATATATTGAACAGTGGTATGACCGTTACTTTGTTTATAGTGTGCATCGTAGGGAATATGGTTAGAGTGGGGGCCATGAGGATTGGCCATGGAGGACATCCCTTTGCCGTTGGTCACCAGGATTTGATGGTTCAATACGCGTACACAAGTAGGATACCAGCCGACGGGGATAAATCCTTTTGATTGGCTATGTCCGGGCTGGGTAACATCGAAGACTGCCAGATAATTATTATCTGCATTGGCGATATATAAGGTCTTACCGGATTTATCCAGGGAAACGCTGTTGGTGGTGGATCCAATGGGCGCATCCGGCGCCATAGCTGTGTGCAGCGTCTCGACCACCTTTCTTTCTTTTAAGGATATGACGGAAACGGAATTGCTGTTTGCATTGGCGACGTATAGCCATTTTCCCTTGGGATCAATGGCCATGTCTGTTGGATGATCTTCCGTATTTACAGAATCTTTGACCTTTCTATCATCCGTATCCAATATCCAGATTTTTTTTCCTCCCCAGGCAGAAATATATACCATGTGTTGATGTAACAGACAAGTATAGGCCTCTGACCCAAGAAATATTTTGGTAATGACTTTCATCGTACGGGTATCGCAGATGTATAAAGCATCATCCTCCTTTGTTACTACATATAACAGGTGGTGGGCATCATCCAGGGTCAGGCCGGTAGGGCTGATTTTATCTTTTGGCCAGGGCCGGCCCAATCTCAGGGTGTCCTTAGGGCTCAGGTGGTCGCCCCTCCATTCCAATCTTAGGATGATGTCGTCATTGCCTCCGGAAGCATAGAGGTAGGGTTGTTTGGTGGAAAAAGCCAGACCCAGCCATGCTGCGTGAACGGTAACCGAGTCGGTGACCAGCCCTTCTTTGAGGTTGATCAGGTCAATGGTTTGTTTTCCATTTCCATTGTTGGTGACCGCTACATGGATGCCATCCGGCGCCAGCGCCATTTGAAGCGGCAGATCACTGCTGAGTGGCAGGGAAGTGCCCGCGGGACTGAGGGACCATCCATTGGACAAAAGGGTGACGTTCCCTTCTGAGCCGGGGAGCTGGGGCGCCAGGGATTGGGCTTTTAGCCCGATGGCGTGTAGCAGGCAGGCGCAGGCGCATAGAACGGAGAGGACTCGGTTGTTCATACTTTAAAATTACGTATCTGGCGCTTATCCCCGAAGATATATTATTGCTAATAGTCCTTAAGAAACAAGGATGAGCAAAATGACAAGGGCCTTGCGCAGGTGCTTCAGGCTTCCTGAAACCTGTTTTTCCAAAGTGCTTACGGGTACACCCAGTATTTGAGATGCTTCTTTGTAAGAGAACGCTTCTTCTTTGATTAAGGTAAAGGCTGCTGCTTTCTCCGGAGAGAGTTCTTTCACCAGGGAGTACAACCTTTCTTTGGTTTCCTTGAAATCATATAAGGAGTCCACCTTATCCGGATCCTCCTCTTCGGGTAAGGCATCCATGGTTTGTAGCATGTCCTAGGGACGATGACTCTCCTCTGGAATCAACCAATACTTGCCCCCGGTTTTTTGAAGGGCAGGGGATAAGGCCAGGGAATAGGCTATAAGGGCAAGGTCGGCAGCACCTGTGGAAGCGAACTGAGCCGTTTGGGAAATGTCGCCTCCCATTACCAATTTATCCTTTACCTGATCATAGATGCCATAATGTTGAAGTACCTCCACGGCTCGTTTGCCATAAGGCGCATGAGCGGGGTTGGCGATGACGATCTTCTGAATACCTGTCTGGGTGAGGGTTTGAATGCCCTTTGCGGAAGGGTCCAGGTGCAGGCTCCACAATACGAGCTTCCCCCGTCCATAGGGAATAATCGATCCGTTGATTTTTCCATCTGTTTTTAAGTGCTCCACGTAATCCATATCGGCAGAAAAAAACAAGTCAAAAGGTGCTCCATGGTGTATCTGCTCATAGAAGTTTCCGGAAGAACCGTAGACCACTTCCACGTCTGAACCCGGATGTTGTTGCTTATAGGCG
>CAJCIQ010000223.1 GCA_903970475.1 Beijerinckiaceae bacterium | reverse complement strand
GTACCTTTTCTGGTTGGATTCAGGGCATTTCAAGGGGTAGGGGGCGCCTTAATGATCCCAGGTAGTCTGGCCATCATTTCCACCTCTATCAATCCGGAAGAGGAAGGGAAGGCCATTGGGACCTGGTCGGCTGCTACTATGATTGTCACTGTTGGTGGACCTATATTGGGGGGCTGGTTAGCCGATGCAGGTATATGGAGGTATATATTCTTTATCAATGTACCCATAGGCGCTATTACACTAGCCATGCTCTTCCTGAAAGTGAAAGTAAACGAAAGCAATGCAAAAGATAAATCTGTGGATATAAGGGGTGCGCTATGCATAGCACTGGGACTCGCTTCTTTAACCTATGGTTGCCTGCGTATACCCATCACCGGTTTTGCGCATGTTGCGATTTATCTGTCCCTCAGTGCTGGGGTTTTGTTTTTGACGGCTTTCTTCTGGCTGGAAGCGAAAACGGCACATCCGATGATGCCGTTGAAGTTGTTTTCTTCCAGACAATTCAGCGGCACCAACCTCTTAACCTTTTTCTTGTATGGGGGATTAGGGGCTGGTATGTTGTTCCTGTCTTTAAATACCATTCAAATTCAGGGGTACACCCAATTACAGGCTGGTCTGACCTTGCTCCCGTTTACCTTTATCATGATTGCCTTGTCCCGGCTGGCAGGAAAGCTCTCGGACAAGTACGGGCCCCGTTTTTTCTTAACAGCAGGGCCCCTCATCTCTGCTGTAGGCCTTTTGCTGCTTTCCTTTGTGGGGTTAACCAACGGCCCTGCTACTTATTGGACAACTTTTCTTCCTGGTATTGCCGTTTTTGCGGTAGGCATGTCTTTGACAGTAGCCCCACTCACGGCTACGGTCATGGCATCGGTTTCAGCCGAGTTCTCCGGTGTTGCTTCGGGCGTGAATAATGCTATGACAAGGTTAGCGAATGTTTTCTCCAATGCCATACTGGGCGGACTGGCAGTGGTGTACTTTATAAGTGCTTTACAAACCAATATAGCTCCGCTTAAGCTAAACCCTGCACAGCAACAAGCCGTCATGGCTCAGGCGCCCAACCTCGGGGATGCAAAAGTACCAGTTTCCATTACTGATGCTTCCCAAAAGTCTGCGATCCAAAAAGCATATAAAGAGTCTTTCATAGTGGGTTATAACCGGATCATGCGCATTGCTTCGGGTTTGGCGGTGTTGGGGGGAATTATCGGGTGGGTAACGATCAGGAATAAAAGCGTACCTTTACCGCGATAAGCTCTTTTCTATACTTCTCATCAAGCGGATAAGGTTTTACTTCAAGTAGATTAATAGGGAATTGTGTGCAATTCACAAGCTGTCCCGCAACTGTAAGTAACAGCCACAGTTTTTGCCCATGTTGTCCACTGCCACAAGCGGGAAGGACGGCAAAAACGTTACAAGTCAGGAGACCTGCCTTATCTGTTTTTGACGGTGCTTTCGTGGAATGAAGCAAAGGTCAATTGGTGCATCTCTTAACAGACGTATGCCTGCCCGGGACTATTGTGCCTATTTGTTTCTTCTTCCTTCCTCAAATCCTGTCGGAATTTAGTCAAAGAGCATTTTCTAACTTTTTTAAAGCATTGAAAATGCGCACGCACAATTTGGGCTACCCGAGGATTGGTAGCAAACGTGAACTCAAGAAAGCCTCAGAGCTTTATTGGTCAGGCAGCAGTAGCGCCCAGGATCTTTTAGACACTGGAAAAAAACTACGCCAGCAGCATTGGGAACTTCAAAAGGATGCAGGTCTGGATCTGGTACCGTGCAATGATTTTTCATTTTATGACCAGGTGCTGGACACCTCCCTGATGGTCGGTGCTGTTCCTGAACGGTACAAAGCATTAAAGGATAAGCTGCCCCAGCTTGATCTTTTATTTGCCATGGCCAGGGGGTATCAAAAGGATGGGCATGATGTTACGGCAATGGAGATGACCAAGTGGTTTGATACAAACTACCACTACATAGTGCCGGAATTTACGGTTAAACAGGAATTTCATTTATTCAGCACCAAGGTAATTGATGAATTCAATGAGGCAATAGCGCTGGGCATTCCTGCAAAACCTGTATTGCTGGGACCCATCACTTATTTGCTGTTGGGTAAAGAAAAAGAAAATGGCTTTCATAGATTGAGCCTGTTAGACCGTTTACTGCCAGTCTATCTCCAGGTGCTTGAAAAGCTTACCGAAGCGGGTGCTGAGTACGTGCAACTGGATGAGCCCTATCTGTCTTTGGATTTGGATGACGAAGAACGCAAGGCATATTTGAAGGTATACAGGGCCATCAAAGAGCGTTTCCCTCACCTAAAAGTTATACTGGCCAGTTATTTTGAATGCTATGGAAATAACCTTTCCACCGTGCTCCAGCTCCCTGTGCATACCCTGCACCTGGACCTGGTACGTTGCTCTTCTCAATTATCCGATATTTTGTCTACCGGTATTGCGGACCAACATACGCATCTTTCCCTGGGTGTGGTAGATGGTAGGAATATCTGGAAGAATGACTATACACAATCCCTGTCGTTGATCAGTAAAGCGATCGACAAACTGGGTGCCGGAAGACTGTGGATAGCTCCTTCCTGCTCCTTGTTGCACAGCCCCGCCGACCTGGATCTCGAAACCGATGAGGCTTACCTGAAAAAGGAGATCAAGCAATGGATGGCCTTTGCCAAACAAAAGGTGCAGGAGGTAGTTGCCCTGAAAAAACTGGCTCAGGGAGGGTCTCCTGAACTGCTCAAAGAAAATGTGCAGGCGATCAAAAACAGGAATACTTCCAGCTTGATTCACAATCCCGCAGTAAAAAGCAGGGTTGCACTGATTGCATCTGGTGATGACCAACGGCACAGCAGTTTTACTGTTCGTAAATCAAAGCAACAAGCTGCTTTGGACTTACCCGCTTATCCCACCACCACCATTGGATCCTTCCCTCAAACAAAAGAGGTTAGAAGCCAAAGGGCAAAGTGGAAAAAGGGTGAGTTGTCCGAGAAAGAATATGAAGCTTTCCTGGAACAGGAAACGGCAGATTCCATTCACTGGCAGGAAGAGATAGGAATTGACGTACTGGTGCATGGAGAATTTGAGCGCAATGATATGGTGGAATATTTCGGAGAACAGTTGGATGGTTTTGCTTTCAGCCAGAATGGCTGGGTGCAGAGCTATGGTAGCCGCTGCGTGAAACCACCTATTATTTATGGTGACGTAAGCCGCCCTCACCCCATGACCTTGCGTTGGACTTCTTTTGCCCAATCTTTGACGACCAAATGGGTGAAAGGCATGCTGACGGGTCCGGTGACCATTTTACAATGGAGTTTTGTTCGCAACGACCAACCCAGGAGCGAGACTTGTAATCAGATTGCGCTGGCGATCAGGGACGAAGTGGTGGACCTGGAAAAGGCTGGCATTAAAGTCATTCAGATCGACGAGCCCGCCATCCGCGAAGGTCTTCCTTTGAGGCATGAAAACTGGGCTTCCTACCTTGATTGGGCGGTGTGTGCATTCAGGATTGCAGCTTCCGGAGTAAAGGATGATACACAGATTCATACCCATATGTGTTACTCAGAGTTCAACGACATCATCGAGCATATTGCAGCCATGGACGCTGACGTCATCACCATCGAGTGCAGTCGTTCTCAAATGGAGTTACTCGACGCCTTTGCCACTTTCAAATACCCCAACGACATTGGGCCGGGTGTATATGATATACACTCTCCCAGGGTGCCATCCACGGAAGAAATGGTTTCGCTCTTGCGTAAGGCCAGTGCGGTTATCCCTGCTGCGCAGCTATGGGTGAATCCGGATTGTGGTTTGAAGACCCGGGCCTGGCCGGAGACCAAGGCGGCTTTGGAAGCCATGGTTTCGGCGGCTCGCTCCGTGCGTGAGGCCGTGCCGGTGGCTTAGGGACTTTGCGTGCATTAAGAGGACACAGCCCAAAAGCTTGGCCTGGGGTCCGAAAAATTCATGAAAAAAAACATGAATTTTCCGGCCCCAGGCCAGCTTATTTATGTGACATACTTCTAGGGGTTAAAGGTATTTCGCCCACTTCGCATAAAGTGCGCGGCAAAGCAAAGCCGGATCGCCGCTAGGGGCGGAGGGGAAGCTTTGCCCAGGCGCGTGCTTTAGATTCCAGCTCCAATCCAGCGCATTCATGCGGGTGGTAAACGCTTTCATATCGGGCTCCGTGCCTGAAGCAATGGTGGTATCGAGGGTTTGAAAAAACAGCGCCCAACGGGGCTTGTAATAGGTGCTGATCAAACCAGACCAATCTTTGGAAGCATAATTGGCGTTGGGGTTGTCTTCCCCACCCCAGGTGGTGATCAGGACCCTGGCACTTTTTTCGTAATAGTTTTTTTCTTCTGCTGTATTGCCGAAACTTCTGGCAGCAGCAATCCAATCTCCCAGGAGCAGCTCATGCTGGGTGCCTGTAAGGGCGTCCAAGTCATCGCATAGATCCAGGAACAAATGGGTGTATTGATGAAAGGCGGCGCTGTCTTTTTTATAATAGGCTTTAGCAAGGACATCCCTGAAAGTGAGGCCTAGGTTAGCCAGCACTTGTCGCTCCAAAATCACTAAATCACGGGTGAATGCAGGATGACCATAAGAAATAGTATCCCCTGATAAAAACTGGGGCAGTAGGGTGTTAAGGGTGGTATAATCATACTGGCTCAGGCGAGAATACCCGCCATTGCCTTTGAGCATGGGTTCTGATTGAATGATGTTGCCTAAGCCCACGCCAGAGACTTGTTGATCGTAGGCGATTTGCAGGAGCTTCACCCAGGCTGCGGAAACAACAGGGTCTGTATGCCCCGTGCGGGTATCGGCATACTCCCTAATCCATTGGTAGGGATCGGCAGCCTGCCTGTTCCAGGCATAATCAAAGAGCCATTCAAAGACAAAGGAGTTAACGCCGAACCCTTCCAGGGTAGTACCTATGCCCGTCATTTGCCGGTGATTGGGATCGGCCTCTGTGGTAGGTAGCAACTTGGCTATTTTCAACAGAGGACCCGCCATTTGGGTATTGCCTCCGAAGTTACCCAGGTAACACCAGATAAAGGGTGTATTGAAGAAGGCATCGGTCGACCTCCATACTTCTGTTTGTTCGCAGAAATAATCCAGGATCATCATCCTGCCTTCAGGGACGGCCTTGATCATTGCTTCCAGGCGGGGATTGGTCCAATGGGTCCTGTCGTAATAGAAGGTCCAGCCCATTTGTATCCAGACGGCCTGGGGATCGACGGCTTTCATGCCGCTGTAGATCGTCCGGGAAACGGAAGCCAGATAATCGGGCTCCCAGCTTGGGGGATTCATCTCATTGAAGGGATCGGCTCCGTAGTAATGATCGGTTCCTAAGAGCGCTTGTTGTTCACGGAGATATGCTTTTTGAATGCGGATAAACAAGGGATCCATGGGATCCAGGAAATAGGCGTCGTTTTCAGGTCCGGTATCGTAGGAGCCCAGGTCGGTGATTTTGCTTTTGGGAAAGGCTTTTATGATGTCTTTGGGAATATGACCTGCAAAAGCGGGCAGAATAGGATGCATGCCCAGGGCGCGTTCCCTTTCCAGAATCTTTTTCTGTAGTTCAAACTGTCCGTCGATGTATGATTGTGGTAGGGGTCCTAACCAACGATCCAGGTTGCCCATCCTTTGCCAGGGTAGGTGGGATGGCCCTGTGAAAAAGGCGCGGATCTGCTCATCGCTCATGCCGAATTTTCTCCACACCTGCTGCCATATGTATTCCTGGCCGGTAATAGCCAGTGGCATATTGATCCCATTGAGGGCCATCCAGTCTATCAGTCGTTGCCACTGGTCCCAATGCCACCACAGCATCGTATAGCCGAAAGTACAATAGTTGAGGAAAAAACGATGCTCAAACCTGCATAGGGCACCTCTCGGAAGCTGAACAGCGGGGAGGTTGACCGGTAGACGGATAGTGTCTGCCAGATACCAGCTTACGGAGGTCTTACATTCTGTATGCAGGTATTCCTGGAATCCTTTAGCCAGGGCCAGGGCGCTGGTTCCTTTGATCAGGACCTGAGACCCTTGGTTGTCCAGATAGAAGCTATCTCTTTTGCTATTACCAGCGATTAGCTCCAGTTGGAACTTGTCCGCCTTAATGCCTATGAGTCGTTGGATGAGTGCTTTTGCTTCCAGTAGGGGGTCGGGAGCTCCGGCCTGTGATCCGGCTTGCGCCTGGGTGCCAGCTTGCGCCAGGGACGCTGCAAATGAGCATAGCGCCAGAGCGAGGAGGGTTAAACAATTGCGCATCATATGGATTTGTTAGAGGGACAAATGTAATGACTTATGTGCAGGGCTTGGTGGGCAATCGGTTGCGCATGGCCACAACCGGAAGTCCGGTCATTTTAAGAATAAATGGAATGCATAGTTGAAAAGGGAGGATTAACCTGTATATTATAGCTAAATAGTACCCTTTATGATATTTTACGAATCCAACCAGATAGCGGCTTCCAATATGGGCTGGATTGACCATGGGGCGCTTTGGATATATGATGGCAAAGTGGATAAGCAATACATGGTCCAACTCTCGGATGCTAATTACCTGACCATCATCAAAAGGCTCAGTGGGTATTTTGCCGTGATCCATCATTACGATAACGGGATTACGATTTCAGCCCATCATTTCTATGATCCTTCCCGTAAACTGGTTTGGACTTCTTACCCTCATTCCGGCCATTCCGGTGGAGATCCACAATACTGGAGGTACATGCCCGATTATTATACAGCAGGATTTACTACAGAGGGGAACCATGCCTTTCATTTGCTTTGCATGCAGGATGGTAAACTGGTACTGGATGATGAGAAGATTTCCTGGTATCATCAGGGCGCTTTTGATTTTGCCAACCAGGAGCTGACGGGGGTATATGATATACGGGATGACTTGCTGTTTACCGTAAAAGGGGAGGCCGGGCTGTATAGATTCGATAAAAACGAAAACCGGATGGTGGAACGCCTGGGGCTGGCTGGGGGCCCTGGTAACCCTTTTGTATACTATATTCCCATGCAAAATGAGCTGTGGATATCCAATGGAGATTCCCTGAACTACATGGGTGCTTACAACTGGAAAATGCTGCAAAGCAAACAATTTCAGGAAACCAGTGCTACGGGGGTCAAACAATGTATTGGAGGATTTACCATGGCTTATGACCTGACCTTTTGCGTGCTTTCCCGTCCTTTCAGTGGCGATGTGCTTTCTATGGCAGATGATATGGTCGTTAATGGCGTTTGCAAATTGGGAAAGCAGCCCGTAGAAGCCATGCTCATGAAAAACGGCCAGGTCATAGGAAGGGACCGCAAGACGGGTGAGATGCTCCGGGGTGAAATGGTCTATGAGAAACGCATGCGCAAGATTTTAAAATCCAACCGGGTTCCTTGGTTTAAGGCTTAATATAATCCTAAAATATTCGTTGCTGATAAACTGGCTGAGAGGCTGCACTTAAGTCATAGTAAGACTCGACAATGCTGGTTAGATTTCCTGAGTCGTCCTGGGTTAAGGTCAGTGTGGCAAATCCATTGGCCAGTTGTTTACTGGAAGGTGATTGTGCATTCGTGGCCCTCCATGCGATGGGTTTATTATCCAGGGCAGGTGAGTTGCCATAGGGTAGTGAGGCGTGACCCAGACAGCGCGCATAGGTATTGGTCGTAAAGCCTGACTGACCGTTTCCGGCGGGAATAGTAATGGGACTATCATATACGATACCATTGTGCACATGTCCCCAATACCATGCATATGGATCACCCTCCATGGCTCCATTAATTTCCTGCCAAAGTGATAGGGGGCCGCTGCAATCATAGTCGAAGCCAGGATGGTGGGATAAAACAATGGTTGTTAAAGGAACCAGTCCTAATCCGCTGATCCATTTGCCCTGTGTACCGGTTGCTCCGCCAATAGATCCATTCATGAAGGCATCTGCGGAGGTTCCCATATAAGCAGAATCCAATCCAAGGATGGTCCATCCACCATATTTCAAGGCAAAGCAACTGCTTCCTTGCTGGGCGCTGAACGGGGAACCTGACCCACCGTTTCCGGCATTTAGCAAATCCCCGAAATAGCCATTGGCGCCGCTGTACATTTCGTGGTTGGAATTAAGCGTGAAGGAAACCCCATTGTATTGCTCCGGCCAGTAATTAAGAAAATTATCGATCTCCTCATTGGGTACGAAATACTTGCTGCCATATTGGCTGCTGCTGGAAGGGGTGCCTGCATAATAAACATCGCCCACATGAATCAGGTAATCAGGTTTGGGGTTTGTGTTTGCCAATGCCTGTAGGATGGATAGGTAAGTGCTGCTTCCCGTGCCCGCATCTCCTAATAACCCAATGGTTACGGAGTTTTGTTGGGCTCCTTTCAAGGGGATTACAGGAGGTTGGGTTGTCGGAAACCCCGCCCCAGCATACCAGAGGTTCTGGGTTAAAGTGACAACCAGGTTGAGGAACGCAAAGAACCAACCTTGATCGTAGTCTGCAAAAGGTTTCATACTCAACACCGACCCGTCCGTATAAATCAATTCATTGATTTGGAAGTACGTGTAGTTTTCATAAGTCATAAGGGTGGGTGCCAGCTTAGGCTGCAATACAATAATGACTAATAATATGGCTGCCTGGGTTCGCAAGGAAAATCCCGAGAGATCAAGATATTGCGGGTTGTGCAACCAATACATAAACAATCCAAGGTCTATGCTGCCTTCCCCAGGAGCCCATCCGGTGGGTGGCGGCGGTAAAGTTCCCGCCCATACGCCCTGGTCATTCATAAAAGAGATCAGGTCATATTCACTAAATGGTAAAAATTCGATCAGCGATTGCAGGCCACTGTTAATGGATTCGCTGTTTTGGAGGATAGATTTCAGATTTTCAATAGTCTGCTGTGGAGTGGAAGGCATTGGTGAGGTTGTTTATGGGATATTAAGCTAGGGCATATGGAGGGAAGTAACCAGCGTATAAATACCTGGATGGCCAGGGAGCCCCATGACAGTTATCAGTAGCCTTCCGGATATATTTGTTTCATGACAAGACTATTTTGCCTTTACCTATTTGTCTTAGGGCTAGGCCTCGCTGCCCATAGCCAGTCCAACTTTTTACCTGTTCAGCATGCCTTTGCCCATATTCCTGATACGGTGCAAACCAGCGTCTATTGGTATTGGATCAACGGCAATATCTCCAAAGAGGGCGTGGTCAAAGACCTGGAGGCTATGAAAAGGGTGGGTATCAATAGGGCTTTCATTGGCAATATCGGTTTAGACGGGGACCCTTACGGCAAGGTAAAAATGTTTTCCGATGAATGGTGGGACATACTGCACACCACACTGAAAACCGCCACACGGCTACATATTCAAATCGGCATTTTTAATGGGCCAGGATGGAGTCAGTCCGGGGGGCCGTGGATTAAGCCTGGACAGTCCATGCGCTACTTAACGGCTTCCCAGCTCAGGGTGACTGGCCCTTTGGCTTTTAATCGACAATTGGTTAGGCCTGAGGCAAATTTTCAGGATGTGAAAGTGCTGGCATACCCTGTTCCTGATGACTATGGGGCTGGGATTAATGCGTTGAAGCCGGTTTTAACGTCTGCTCCAACCATGGATTCTTTAGATCGGCTGATGGATAACGATATATCCACCTTCATTCCATTAACCGCTGGCCAGCCGTTTGCCTTAAGCATTGATACCAAGGATACGTTTACCGTTCGGAGTGTCACCATAACCACTACCAATCAGAATGTCCGACTGGAAGGAGATATACAGACGCAGATCAATAACGCCTACACGAACGTCAAGCATTTTGTTATAGATCGGACCAATTCCGCTTTAAATGTGGGTTTCATTCCCTTTGGCCCAGCCACTTTTTCCATTCCTGCCACCACCTCAAATAGCTTCAGGATCAGCTTTACTAAAGTGTCTTCCAATTCGGGGATAGCGGAGATTGCTTTATCTGCTACACCCAGGGTTGAAAATTATTTGGAAAAAACGCTGGCTAAAATGTGGCCAACTCCCCATCCTTTTTGGGAAGCCTATCAATGGAAACCCCAGCCAGATGAAACTTCTAAGTATGTGATTGATCCTTTGACCGTGATAGATATTTCCAAATTCATGAGCCCGGACGGCACCTTACGCTGGACGGTCCCTGCTGGAAAATGGATCATTGAACGCACAGGAATGACGCCTACCAATGTGACCAATAGTCCTGCTCCCCCAGAGGGTAGGGGACTTGAAGTGGACAAGATGAGCGCCGGACATGTGGCGGAACATTTCAATGCTTTTTTGGGAGAAATATTGAAACGTATCCCGGCGGAGGACCGAAAAGCATTTAAGGTAGCCGTGGAAGATAGTTACGAAACAGGTGGCCAGAATTGGACGGATCGGTTGATTCCGGAATTTTTGGTGGCTTATCATTACGATCCGACCTCTTATTTACCTGTGCTACAGGGTAAGGTAGTAGGCAGTGAAGATATGTCCGATCGATTTTTATGGGATTTGAGGCGTTTGATTGCTGATGATGTTTCTTTCAAATATGTCGGCGGTTTGCGGGAAATCAGTAACCGCCATGGACTCACTACCTGGTTGGAAAATTATGGACATTGGGGGTACCCAGGTGAGTTTTTGCAATACGGAGGACAGTCCGATGAGGTAGGAGGAGAGTTCTGGAGCGAAGGTGATTTAGGGGATATTGAAAACCGGGCGGCCGCTTCATCGGCACATATCTACGGCAAAATAAAGGTGTCTGCCGAATCATTTACCGCGGGAGGTGCACCGTTTTACAGGTACCCTGCCATGTTCAAAAAGCGTGGGGATCGTTTCTTTACGGAGGGCATCAATAATACCCTCTTGCATGTGTACATAGAGCAGCCCGCAGATACCCCTTTGCCTGGGAGGTCAACTTGGTTTGGCGTGGAGTTTAACCGGCTGAATACCTGGTTTTTTGATATGGATATATTGCTGCAATACCTGAAGCGTTGCAATATGATGTTGCAGCAGGGCCAATATGTGGCGGATGCGGCTTATTTTATCGGAGAAGATGCACCTAAAATGATTGGGGTAACAGATCCTCCACTTCCCCAAGGTTATTCTTATGATTACATTAATGGAGATGTGATTAGACAGAAGCTTACAGTTCATAACGGTAAACTCACACTGCCCAATGGGATCAGCTATAGCATTCTGGTGTTGCCTAGATTGGAAACCATTCGCCCGGATTTGCTTTTTAAGATTAAGGAACTCGTAGCCCAGGGCGCTGTGGTTATGGGGCCAAAACCTAATAGGTCCCCCAGTCTGGCCGGTTACCCCTTGTCTGATCAACAGGTAGTCAGCATGGCCGATACGCTTTGGGGCAATATCGATGGGACTTCTGTGAAGGTTCACCACTATGGGAAGGGAATGGTCATGGATGGTATGTCCATGGAAGAGGCTTTCGATTATTTGAAGGTCATTCCTGATGTAAAAATTACCCAAAGTGATTCCATACTTTTTATTCACCGCCAATTGAAGGATGGATCCATTTACTTTGTGTCCAGTCAAAAAAGTGTTGCTACATCATTTGTCGGCTCATTCCGGGTTTCTGGAAAAGCGCCGGAGTTATGGAATGCCATCAACGGTAGTGTACGTGATCTTCCGGCCTATTCTCAGGGTGATTCGTCTACTTCTGTACCGCTGGAGCTCGCTCCTTATGAAAGTGCTTTTATTGTATTCAGGAAGAACAGCGTTCACGCCGAGCCCGCTACTGCTAGTGCTCCTGCTCGCGCTAAAGCCAATTATCCTGAGCTCATCAGGGCTATACCTGTGAACAGGGCCTGGACGGTTAAATTCGATCATTTTAGCCGCGGGCCCGTTAATCCTGTTTTGTTTGATTCCTTGACTGACTGGTCGAAAAATTCCAACGACAGCATCAAATACTATTCGGGTACCGCCTATTACCACAACACATTTCAGTTGGAGGAGGTTACTTACGGACATCACTATGTAATCGATCTGGGCGGCTTTTCTGCCATTGCAAAGGTTACCGTAAATGGACGGTACATGGGGGGTGTTTGGACACCTCCCTATCAAGTAGACATTACCAAAGCCCTCCATTCAGGTGTCAATACACTGGAAATAAAGGTAGTCAACACCTGGATGAATCGATTGGTGGGGGATGCCAGACTGCCTGCTGATCAGCGTAAGACTTCCGTACTTTATGGGCCTGGGGCCCAGAGTGGACTTGAGCCTTCCGGGTTGTTGGGGCCGGTGTTGGTGCGGGAGCAGCGGTAAATTGGTTCTTCCATTTTCATAAATAGTTGCCTATCTTTCATAAATGGTTACCTCAACGTTGCTTACTTCCCCCGAACCCCGGGTAATTGCGCCTGCAAAGTATCGCGTTCCTTCGATCGATCTGGTTCGTGGGCTTGTTATGCTCATCATGGCTATTGATCACCTAAGAGACCTGCTTCACTTTGGACATCCCAACCCAACCGATCTGCAAACCACAACGATAGCGCTTTTTTTTGCGCGTTGGATAACCCATTTCTGCGCCCCAACCTTCGTTTTCCTCAGCGGCATTTCCGCTTTTCTAGCTGGCAGAAAACGGACCCCGGACCAATTAGCATCCTTCTTGATAAAAAGGGGGCTGTGGCTGATCTTTGTTGAGGTAGTCATCATTAGCTTCATTACTGGGGTTGATCCTTTTTTTCATGTGATCGTATTTCAGGTAATCTGGGCAATAGGCGCCAGCATGATCTTATTGGGCCTGTTGGTTTGGGCAAAAGCAGGTCCCAAAGTCATAGGTGCAATAGGGCTGCTCATTTTCCTGGCGCATAATGTAATCGACCTAATGCACAACAAAATGATCAACACAGACCTGGTTTGGCGGCTGTTGCTCTCTTCCAATGGTTTCAATTCCTTCGATCAGATCGGCCATGACCATGCCCTTATTATTGCCTATGCGCTACTGCCCTGGACAGGAGTTATGTTGGTAGGATATGCACTGGGAATCCTCTATACAAAGGATGCCTTAGCCCGAAAGAAAACCTTAACGACCATTGGAATTTTTCTTTTGTCTCTCTTTGTGATTTTCCGTGCTTTCAATATTTATGGAGACCCTGCTCCCTGGTCCATTCAGACAAGCACTATGCTGAGTGTTATTTCCTTTTTGAACGTCACCAAATATCCTTGTTCCTTGATGTATCTGTGCATGACCCTTGGGATTGCGTGCCTGTTGTTGGCCTATACCGAAAAGGTAAGTAACCGGTTCTCCCGCATACTGATCGTATACGGGAACGTTCCCTTTTTCTATTATATCTGTCACTGGGTCCTTGCTCAAACGATTACGATCATCCTCTTCTTTTCCATGGGCCACCAATTGAGCGAAGCCTACAAAAGTCCCTTCCCATTCAGCCCCAATAATTTCGGTTTGCCACTGGTGGCTGTATTCGGCGTATGGCTGCTGGTCATTTCATTGTTGTATTTCCCTTGCCGGTGGTTTGGACAATATAAGAAAACGCACAGGCAGTGGTGGTTGAGTTATCTATAGCCTGATCTTGCAGAAGATCGGAGGTGTGAGCGCGGTGCAACCGTTTATAACAGTGAATTTCCTACATTGTGGAATGGAAATCTTGAATACTACAGCCAGATATTTATTCGCTTTTTCAGTGGCTTTTTTTTGACGAAGTGCTCATACGCCCAAACGCAACAGCCATCAACGGGGCCAAGCACGGCTCAGGAGGCTATGATCAAGCGGGGATATGGCATGTTCATCCATTTTGGGGTTAATACTTTTACGGACGATGAGTGGAGCGATGGAACGACCCCTGCGTCAAAATATAACCCCACCCATCTTAATGGTGATCAATGGGTTCGTGTCGCCAGGGATGCAGGTTTCCGGTATGTTTTGTTGGTTACAAAGCACCATGACGGGTTTTGTTTGTGGGACAGCAAATACACTACCTATGATGTTGGATCCTCTCCCGTGAAAACGGATGTAGTGAAAGCAGTATCAGACGCCTGTCATAAATACGGGCTTCAATTCGCCGTTTATTATTCGTTATGGGACAGGCACGATCCTTCCTTTACCAATAAAAATCCCCAGGTATATATTGATTATATGCTGGGTAATTGTTCAATTTGAATATCAATGATTTATGAAGCATGTGTAAAGGTAGGTGTAAAGTTTTGCGGGGTTAAATTAGTGTACTCAACGAGCATTAACGAGAGCTATCCGATGTAATGCCCTCGGAAGGAGAAAATGTAAATGGTGTTATCTCGAAGTTCATATATTAATCTATCTTCCTTGGTAATTCGCCTTGACCATTTACCGGTTAACTCATATTTGAGGGGTTCAGGTTTCCCGATACCTGAAAATGGGGTTTCCAATATTGATTCGGTCAATTGGCGGATACGTTTTAAAACTGATTGGTTGCCGGATTTTTTCCAATATGCCAGATCTTCATTAGCCTTGGTGGTTAATGCTATTTCCATATTTGATCCAGGGTAACTTTTGTTGTTCTCCCAGCCTTAATGTCCTCGTCTCCTTTTTGGATCTTTTCTAAGAAGTCGGGGTTGTAGGGAACCTCTTTGACCTCGAACTTAATCTTCAAGGCTTTTAAGAAGGCCTTCAGAGCAGTTATTTTTTCCCTGCTTTCAGGATGCACTATGAGGGTTTCCATGATTTATGTTTTTGATACTCTTTGCCTGCTTTCTAATTCACTTACTATGGTTTGGGCCAATCAAATTAGTGCCATAAAATTAAGACTTATTTGAATAAGGCGGATTCGTATTGCAGTATAATTTAATATATCTCCCTGGCTTCTCGCAGTAGGTGACTAGGAGCATGTAGCAGAGGGTCAGGGCGGGTTGGGCGTATTTGCTCATGAGCGGTTGGTTTGTGCAGGCAAGGTAGGGTGGGGGAAGGAGTGGTTTTTATGAATTGTGGGGTATTTTTTATGAGGAATGAAAAAACGGATGCCTATAAATTTGTTTGCTAAAATATTTAGCAATATATTGGCGTCTAAATTTAAAGGATCTGGGTTCGGAATCGATGGTGGTAGCTGACTAAAGGATGGTAGTGTGTGGGGAACTGCTGGTGGCTGGAAACCGGAAATTTGTGGTTATAGCGGTAACGGAAGACATGGATTTTAAGATATGGGCGTGGTAACGCAGGTATTATCGGAGATGATGGAATTGAGGGAGATGGGATAGGTATCAAAAATTTGATAAGCGTAAATTTAATCTTTATGAATGTTTATGAAAATCGGGATGTGATGAGCTTTTGGAAGGAGTACAAGCTTATTGCCTCTACTGAATCGATGCCTGGGCGAATTAAGGGGGCGCGAAAATGCCGTTTTTGTGGAAAGGAAGAAGGGGCGGTCCAATTTAAGAGTAAGGCACATGCAGTGCCCGAGCTTCTGGGACGCAATGAGTTTTTAATATTTGACGAATGTGACGCCTGCAATGGGGCTTTTAGTGAAATCGAGATGGAGTTGTCGAAATTGTTCTTGCCTTACCTGACCTTTGTAGGTGTAAGGGGTAAGCGCAAGATTCCGGAATTCCATTCGCGTATAGAAAACGGAAATACGGCAACGAGGACGGTTATGAAGAAGGAGCGAACCGGCAACGTTAACATTGAGGTGAATGAAGCGGTAGATATACGTGTAGACGAGGCAAGTAACCAGTTATCCATTCTATTTAGACAAGGTCAAATATCCCGCTTTAAGGTGTATAAGGCACTTGTAAAAATTGCGCTTTCCTTGATACCCCCGGCGGAGGTTGAGGAGTACCGTATTCTTTACGATTGGTTGCTTGATCATCGACATTCTCTTGTTCCTGCCATACCTCATGCCTGTGTTACAGTGATGAAAAAAGTAAAATGGGAGAAGCCTGGAGCATATTTGTATGAATCCAGAAAAAATCCGGGGTCGGATGAAACATCGGTATTTCCAAGGTTCAGTTTAGTGCTTTATTTTGCTAATGTTGCTGTTCAGATTTTTATGTTTCCGCTGCGAGGAAGGCCTATTTTGCCAGGTGAGGCAATGCCCGAATTGGTACTAAATAGTTTTCCGGCTTTTGTCCATGACAAAGTATTTTCGGAGGATTTTAAAAATTTGAATCTAACGGATATCGTCAATATAGATTATCAGGTATCGCTAGAAGACTTGGGTGAGGAGGAGTACAGGGAGCGCAATGAGATCATAGAATTTCAGTATGATGGCCGGATAACTCACGGGACTCCCTGATTTATTGATGAAAT
>CAJCIQ010000222.1 GCA_903970475.1 Beijerinckiaceae bacterium | reverse complement strand
CAATCCTTCATAGACCAGGGGCTATGGGATGAGATCCGGGTGATACATTCCTCCAGTGTATACTTACCGGGGGGCATACCCGCCCCTAAACTTCCCCAGGCTCGTTTACAGCAGTCCTATGACCTGGAGGGGGACCGTGTTTCCATTTACACTAGCTTTGCCGGTTAATGGGCTTAACTACTATGGTGCCGGACGGAGCGGAGGAATATTATCAAACCATCGAACGGTCGTCTATGGCAGAGTTCAAGGATAGGGGCAGTCGCTTCATTGCCCTTGCCTTCCCGGCTGCTTCGCCCGAGGATGCCAAAAAACATTTGCATCAGGTTAAAAAGGATCATCCTAAAGCGGAGCATCATTGCTTTGCCTATCGGTTGGGTACAGATAGGGCCGTATTCAGGACCTCCGATGATGGAGAGCCTTCCGGTAGTGCTGGTCGCCCCATTTTAGGACAACTGGATAGCAAGGGTCTTACCAATACCCTGGTCGTGGTGGTCCGTTACTTTGGAGGAACCTTACTCGGGGTCCCCGGCCTGATCCATGCTTACAAATCAGCCGCCGTAATGGCTTTACAACTGGCGCCTATTGTGCGCAAACCGGTGGAGGTATTGTATGAACTCCATTTTGATTATACCCTGCTTAATGAGGTGATGCAGGTGGTTCGCGCCCAACAATGCAGCATCGTCGAACAGGATCTCCAGTTGTTTTGCCGGATGATCATAGGTGTGCCAAAGCATAGGATTCCTTCCTTAATGCACTTGGTTGAAGACTTGTATGGCGTTGAACTGAAGCCGTATAACGGGCCGCGGTAGCGGAGCCGATTTAAGGAACGGCCCCACGCCAGTGCCGCACCTGCGCCCGTCTTAATGCCTGCGACCCATCAGCTGGATGTTGCCGAGTTGGTCTATACCCCAGGCCACACCTGTGGTGGCATTGGTGAGTATGGCAAAAAATGTATGTGTGGTGGATTCCAGGCTTAAATGAACGGAATCCCCCTCCAGGGTATCAATGGAACGCACAGGCAATTGGAGCGGATCAGAAGTAAAAGCGTTGTGCGCTTCCTGGTAAATATGTTCCCGGTAATACAATTCCCATAGCCTGTTTTTGAGGGTTTCGTTCAAGACAAGAGCGGCCAACCTGCCCGTGTCAATTCCTCCACTTTGACCTCCAGTACCTGCGGGTGTTCCCGAAAAAATCAAATATCCCCAACGCTCTGGAAAGTGCATATTGACTAAGCCCTGGGGAGACCAGACCCAATTGTGCTCTGGAAGGGGCCTATGGCTTATGGAATCGGTACGTTTTACATACTTGCCTCCTATGGCATCGGTTTCCCATTCCACACGTGAGAAGTTAATACGCCATACCGCTCCTGCGTAAGGGGTCTGTGGCTCATTGCCTATGCTGATGGCGGAAATGGGTATGGCCATTTCCACTGTCCATCCGCTGTCCCTGTCATTTGGATTATTCAAGCTGCCGTTAACATGTACCGCCTTTTTCAGGCCATCACAATTCCAGCTGATCAGGGCTCCGCTTCCATTGCGGTAAGGTTCAGGCAGAAACAAGTCAAATATGGTGGCGAGTGCATTGATTTCTATTTCGAAATATTGCTTGGCTCGTCCCCCAGGGTCAATGAAAACTTCAAAGTCGTTGTCCCGGAATACTATTTCATCATGATGCGTTATATAAGCCCAGACATCCGGATCCTCCAATTCAGCTGCCACATACAAGTAAGCGGTGTCCCACAACATTTTGACCCGTGTGCGGTATTTGGGTTTGGGGCGGAGCTCCCCTTCTATATCGCTGAAGTTTTCTGTCCAGCCGACGTTCTTCCATACCGTATCATCAAGCCTCCCATTAATGATGGGAGGGGTTGCTGTGTGGTGGACCGTATAGTTCAGGGGTGTCTGGGTCAGTCTATCCAGGAGGTTATCCGTTTTTTCCTGGGCTTTGGCCTGAGAAAGCAGTCCGGTAAATAGAACGATTTGACTTACATATCGTAGTATGTAGCGCATGTTAGGTTATAAAGGAGGTATGAGTAATTAAGGTAAAAAACGAGGGCTTACCGGGGGATTCTTTTCTCCCGGGGTATAATGATAAAAACCTTCTCCGCTTTTTACACCCAGGTATCCTGCCGTCACCATGTTCACCAGCAGGGGATTGGGGGCGTATTTGGGCTGTCCGAAGCCTTCCTGCAATACTTTCAGGATAGAAAGGCATACGTCCAGTCCAATGAAATCTGCCAATTGCAGGGGCCCCATAGGATGAGCCATGCCTAGTTTCATCACTGTATCGATCTCCTTAACCCCGGCAACCCCTTCATGCAGGCTGCAAATGGCCTCATTGATCATGGGCATCAGGATGCGGTTGGCAATAAATCCCGGATAGTCTTCGACTACACAAGGCGTTTTGTCCAACTGAATAGCGAGGTCAATAATGGATTGGGTAACCTCGGGACGGGTAGCATAGCCATTGATGATTTCCACGAGTTTCATGACAGGGACCGGATTCATGAAGTGCATGCCTATCACTTGTCCTGGCCTTTTGGTCACCGCGGCGATACGGGTAATGCTGATGGAGGAGGTATTGGAAGCTAAAATGGCCCCCTGGGGAGCCGCCTCATCGAGTTCTTTGAATATCTTAAGCTTAAGGTTTATGTCTTCGGTAGCAGCCTCAACCACCAGCGCTGCGCCGGCGACGCCCTTGGGGATCTCCGTATAGGTTTTGATGGAAGACAGGGTTTTGCTTTTCACTTCCTCTGTAATGGAGCCCTTGGCCATCTGCCTATCGAGGTTCTTACCAATGGTCTGGATGGCTTTGTCCAGCCTTTCGGAAGATACATCCACCAGGGAAACGGCGAAGCCATATTGGGCAAAGGTATGAGCTATGCCATTGCCCATGGTTCCTGCGCCTATGACTGCGATCTCGCGCATCTAATTGTTGTCGGAATTATTTTTAAAATCACCCCGTTTCCAAGCCTTGATGAACTCGTTCCAGGCAAAGGGGTTGAAGATATTCTGAGGGGGAGCCTGACCGGTATAATACATGCTTTTTGCTTGTTGGGTCAGGTTGTAATTGGTCATTTCCTGGGCATTTCTGGGCAGGGTTTTCATCAGTCGCTTCAACGTTTTTTCGTCGTTGTTTTTCATGGCTATAGCCATGGCGTCGTCTTTGAAATTTCTATCCACGAAATCCCTTTCGAATTGTTCCCTGGTTGGACGGGCCTGTAACACCAGGGTGGGAATAAATTTGTTGGTATCGATAGCCATGAGCTGAAGCAGGCTATACTGGTTACCCACTATATCGGCGGGAATTTTCTTTTCTACGTCGGTATATCCTACAAATGAAAATTGCAGCACATCCCCTTTTAGAACGACTATGGAAAATACCCCCTGGTCATTGGCGACGACACCCCTTCTTTCTCCTTTTACCATTACGGTGGCGCCTGGAAGGGCTTTAAGACTGTCTGCGGACATCACCACACCAATCAACTGCACAACGGAGTCCTTAAAATTCTCGAATTGAGCATAAGTTCTCGCAGGTATGATCCCAATCATTAAAAGAAGCAGACAAAATTTCAGCAATCTCTTCGTCATATAATATTTAGCGCTCTGAACGGGCAATATACCCACATTTATTTATATCAACAAAGTAAGATGATCAATGGTTAATTTTGCCTTGAAAAGTGAACTTTAACAAACGTATAGGATAATGACAGAGCAACAAATTTTAAAGGCCCTGAGCAACGTTCAGGAGCCTGATTTAGGTAAGGATATCGTGACTTTAAATATGGTGAAAGATATTCATATCAATGGGCTGGAGGTAGGTTTTACCGTGGTGCTCACCACCCCTGCCTGTCCCCTCAAAGATATGATTGGCAACGCCTGTGTAAACGCCATTCACCTGCTGGTGGATAAGGCGGCAAAAGTTGATGTTCACTTTACGGCAAACGTTAGTTCTAACCGGGTGGACTCTAAACAATTGTTACCCAAAGTCAGAAACATCATTGCAGTGGTATCCGGCAAAGGTGGGGTTGGTAAATCAACGGTTGCGGCTAATCTGGCGCTTTCTTTGGCAAAAGGCGGAGCCTCGGTAGGGTTGATGGATGCCGATATTTACGGACCCAGTGTACCCATTATGTTCGGGGTCAAGGGCGAAAGGCCACTCATGGTTACGGTAGATGGGAAAAACATGATCGCCCCTTTAGAGCGGTATGGCATCCAGTTGATGAGCATCGGATTACTCATTGATGAAAAACAGGCCGTCGTATGGAGGGGGCCTATGGTCAGTACCGCCATCCGCCAATTTGTCACTGATGTATATTGGGGTGATCTGGATTATTTGATCATAGACATGCCCCCCGGCACCGGAGATATTCACCTTACTTTATTACAGGCAGTTCCGGTAACAGGAGTGGTTATCGTAACTACTCCCCAGAAAGTGGCGCTGGCAGACGCCCGTAAGGGCATCGCCATGTTCTCACAGGCTCAGTTGAATGTGCCTGTGATTGGGGTTGTGGAAAATATGAGTTACTTTATTCCAGCAGAATTGCCGGATCATACCTATTATATTTTTGGAAAAGATGGCGGTCGTCATCTGGCTGAAGAATTTGATGTACCCTTCCTGGGCCAAATTCCGCTGGTGCAAAGTATCCGGGAAGGTGGAGATCAGGGCATACCTGCTATGATGGGGGATGAGGCCCTTACGCGCAAGGCCTTTATGGACTTTGCCGGGGCGACGGTGCGTAGCATTGCCATGAGGAATGCGCATGTAGATTCGGCCAAGGTCGCTGCGGCGCTGGAGAAAGCTTAACCGGAGGCACTATCTGCGATTTAGCATTTGGAATAGCGCAGGTGTGCATGATGGGCATGCCGCTGATGAACGTGAATCAGACTTAGATGTACATACCAAGACGATATGAAGTAAAGGATCTTGACCAGATCAAAGCTTTCTTGCGGGCCCATTCCTTTGGGATACTGGTTTCAGTAGCCGAAGGAATGCCCGTGGGAACGCATATCCCCTTGTTGCTTTCGGAAGGGGCCGAGGGCAAACTCTCCCTGCTGGGGCATATTTCCAAGGGCAATGACCAGCGACATACGCTCCAGGATGGGGCTTTGGTGATGGCTATTTTTTCTGGTCCTCATGCCTATATCTCTCCGCGTTGGTATACTGAAATGAATGTACCCACCTGGAATTACCTGGCGGTGCATGTGTATGGAACCATTGAATTGATGGAGGGGCTGGCATTGGAAGCTGCGCTCTCTGAGATGGTGGATTACTATGAAACCGGTAGACCCCAACCCGTCAAGGTGAGTGAGATTCCTGAAAAGACCTATAAGGATGACCTGCGCGGCATTATAGGTTTCCGTATTCATATCACGGACTTGCAAGCCGTCGCTAAAATGAGCCAAAACCGCAACGATGAAAGCTACCGCCGGGTAGTGAAGGAACTTGATGCCTCCGTTGATGCAGTAGAAAAAGAGGTGGGCCAAATCATGAAGGGCATGAGGCCAGGGGCTGACGAACGGGCATCGTCCAACGCTGATCCCGGTGGGGCCGGGCCAGCTCCGGCTGGTGGTGGGGCCGCTGAATAATTGTACATTTGCAACCGCATGACACGCGCTGAACTCGTACAACTGATCAAAGACCGCAAGTCTTACCTCTGCGTAGGACTGGATACGGATCCCGAAAAAATTCCAGCCCATCTCCAAGGGGAGGAAGATCCTATGTTTTCATTCAATAAAGCCATCATTGATGCCACCAAAGACCTTTGCGTGAGCTACAAGATCAACACCGCTTTTTATGAAAGTCAGGGCTGGAAGGGATGGCAGACGATGGAAAAAACAGTGAGCTATATCGGGAAGGAACACTTCCTGATTGCAGACGCTAAAAGGGGAGATATTGGCAACACGTCCAGCCAATATGCGAAAGCTTTTTTTGAACAGTTGCCCTTTGATTCCATCACGGTCGCGCCTTATATGGGCCACGACAGTGTGAAGCCCTTTCTGGCTTACCCTGGAAAATGGGCCATCGTGTTGGGGTTGACGTCGAACTCCGGCGCGGCAGACTTTGAGCTGCAACCAATGGGAGCCTCTGAGCGCCATGCTGTGGGCGATGCCGGTAGGCAGATCGGGGCGGAGAAGCTTTACGAACGTGTGCTCAGAACGGTGAGTTCCTGGGGAAAAACGGACAACCTCATGTTTGTGGCAGGTGCAACCCAGTCCGATGAGTTCCTCCACATACGCCAAATCATTCCAGACCATTTCTTATTGGTTCCAGGTGTTGGCGCCCAGGGCGGAAGTCTGGAAGAAATTTCCCGCAAAGCCATGAACGCGGAAACCGGCATATTGGTCAACGTCTCCAGGGGAATTATCTATGCTTCAGCAGGAAAAGACTTTGACACCGCAGCCCGTAAGGAGGCGCTGGCGTATCAGCAGGAAATGGCGACCTATCTGAGGGGCTAGTACATGACGCAGCCCCATGTGCATGGGGACGTCCTAAGTACCTGGCCGGCGTTAGCGCGCTTATAGTCCTGAATGTTTCCGTTCGTCCAGCAGCGCGTCCGTCATCAACCCTGAAAGCACGGCAGCCCAACTTTGGTAAGTTAAGCCTGAAGGATGCAGCCCGTCTTCGCTATGCCATCCCTGGTTGTTGTGTTGTTTGCGGATTTCTGCGGTGACATCCATATACCTGATATCATACCGGGCGCATACGCCTTGGATTTTCAAATTATATTCATCAATACTGGCGGCAACATGGGATAATTCCGGGTGAGCAAGGAAACGTTGGATGCCGAAGGGCGTAGCGCTCCAGTCTGGAACGGATAATACATATACCCTTTCCGTGCGGTTGCCCGCTAGTCGGATGGCCTGAAGGACTAGGGATTCAAAGAGTAATTCAAATTCGTCAGCGGTAGTACCCTTAATCTGGTTGTTCACGCCAACCTGTAAGGATACAAAGTCATAGGCATATAAAAAGGTCAGCCTTTGAAGCTGGGCTGCAAGGTCCTGGGCAGTCCACCCTCTGCCTGCAACCACTTCCGGGGCGTAGACATAAGGATAGCGGTGCCTTAACTTTTGTACCACCTGATATGGGAAGGAGTCCGTAGTAGGTATCGATATCCCGGCGCTGTAGGCATCCCCCAGGGCGAGATAGGTGAAGGATTTCATGGTCAAAAGGTAGCACATTTGGGGTTATTCCCCTTGTCTGTTTGGTGACACTTGTGTGATGATTTCGTAAAATTTATAGACGTCCTCAAAATTATTGTATAGGGGGGCCGGGGAAACGCGTATGACACCGGGTTCCCTGTAATCCACTACAATGCCGGCTTCTTGCAGGGCGGCCTGCAATTTTTTTCCTCCTTCAGGGAAGTAAAGGGATAATTGAGCGCCTCTTTTCTCAGGCTCAGCGGGCGTAATCAATTCGAAAGGTTTCCCCGGAATTTGATTCAATAGGAACTCCAGGTAGCCCGTGAGCCGGATGCTTTTTGCCCTGACCTTTTCGATGCCTGCCGATTGAAAGAGCTCCAGGGATGCTTCCAGACCAGCCAGTACCAGGGCCTGTGCCACGCTCAGATTCCATCCATCGGCTCCCGGTTCTGGGGTAAATTGCTCCGGCATATCAAAACGCGTTTGAGCCAGGGAGCCTCCCCACCCGCCAAACCTAAGGAGGCTAGGGTCTGAACTGAATCGTTCATGAATATATACTGCGCCGGAAGCGCCAGGCCCCCCATTGAGGTATTTATAGGAACACCAAACGGCAAAGTCAATGTCCTCATCGTGGAGGCAAAGGGGGATGTTCCCCACCGCATGAGCCAGGTCGAAGCCCGCAATGGCGCCGACTTCATGGGCTGCCTGGGTGATAGCCTTTAAGTCGAACAACTGACCCGAATAATAATTTACGCCTCCGATCAGCACCAGGGCCAGGGAAGAGCCGTGTTGGGCGATGGCCTCCAGGATATCTTCTGGGCGAATGACTTTTTCTCCGGATCTTGGCCCTATTTGTATCAGGGCATCACCAGGGTCGTACCCATGAAAGCGTACTTGTGTCTGCGCTGCGTATTGATCCGAGGGGAATGCACCCGCTTCTATGAGCATTTTGTAGCGTTCCCCCTTGGGTTTGTAGAACGTGCACAGGAGTAAGTGCAGGTTCACGGTAAGGGTATTCATTACCGTTATCTCCAGGGGGCGGGCACCCACCAATTGGGCAAGTGGTTCCTTGAATCGCTGGGCATAGGTCATCCAGGGCGCCTCTCCTTTAAAATAACCGCCTATGGCTAATTGTTTCCAGGCGTCCAGGAACCGTTTTACGCAGGTTTCTGTTCCTTTAGGCTGCAAGCCCAGGGAGTTGCCACACAGATAGATCTGGTATTTGGCGTGACCGGACTGTGCATTACCATCAGATGACTGAGTGTTTACGCCGGGGCTATCGGCTGGAGCGGGGCTCAGGGCCGGAAAGTAAAACTGTTCCCTGTAGGACTTCAATTCGTCTGCCTGGTCTTGGGCCCGGGCATATTGTAAGGAGGCTTCCATGGGAGCAATGTACAAAAAAGGCTGTGCAGGGAAACAAAAAGGCTGCACCTGGGAAACAAACCACCTGAGACAGGTGGTCTTGGTTATGGGGCTGGTTATTATTTCCGGTTATTTAGCTGATATCGATGGTGGCAAATTCATCTTTGATGCGTATGTCCACTGAGCCATCACCTGATGAACCTGAATAGGTGCGCTTGAAAACAGGGCCTCTGCGGTCATCATCCGTTTCGTCTTTGAGGTTGTAGTTGCTGTGGTTATTGAGGTTTCCGAAATTTGTGGAAATGTCAAACTTGGCAGGGATGCCGCTTTCCAGTTGGACCCTAAGGCTGGTGTAGGAATTTTTAATGTTCAGGCTTTTGATACCCTTACCGACTTTTACTTCCATTTCTGAACAAAACTGGAAATCCCCATGGATATCTCCGGATAATTCACCTATATCCACTTTGGAGAATTTCAGGGTAAGGTCTCCACCGTTGATGGCACTAATCCTGGAAGTCTTACTGTTATTAAATTCTACATCCACGGATTTTACATTGGATAGTCTGCCCGCTTGCAGTTCTCCAAATTTACTGGTTAAGTCCAGCACTCCATTGTAGTCAGGAATGGTTGTGGGGCCAAAGTTATTTTCCAGGGATAAGGCTTGGGAGGCCGGTAGATAAACCACATAATCTATGTTCATCTTTATATTCCGGTCCTTGTGACCATGGTGCGCCTCATCGATACTGGTATGGAACCTTACTCCAGCACCATCTTTGCTGTCATTGATATGAATCTGGTCCAGCACTTCTGAGGCGACTCCCGCATCGTCGGCGCTGACGGAAATATGTACATCGACTTTTATCTCGTTCTTGTCCCAGGTATTGACTTCCATTTTCCCGAATTGATTATGGATGGAGACCCGATCTCCGGGGGACAGGGAATAGGTTTTAGAATAGTTTTTTTCTTTGTCTGTTCCGTCTCCTGCCTTTGCTACAGCAGAGACCATGGATATGCAGAGTAAAAAACTAAATGCTAGTAGTAGTTGCTTTTGCATGACTTTCTTTTTTGAGTTCTTCGATAATGCCCAGTTGTCGGTTGATCAGTTCGACTTGTAGGGTTAAGTTTTGGAGCATGGCTTTTAAGAGCATTTCCTGATTAGTCTCTCGGGGAAGTTCTTGTTTTAATTGCTGGTAATTGCTATCCAGTTTTTGTATATCGGCCGAAAAACGTTGGTATAATTCAGGATGGGCTGATTTTATTTTTTCTATTTCCCTGAATTTAATATTGATGATTTGGGTAAAATGATAGAGCTCCTGGGTATAAAGGGAATCACCTCCTGTTTGTATACTTTGCGTTGACCCACCAGGATGATTGCCTTGGGTATCCGTACTCAATTGTTCAGGGGCTTCTCCCGGTTTTTGCGCAGACGCTACTACGGTTTGGCCCTGATCCGATAGCGCGTGGTGACGGAAGGTCAACACACTCACGGCTATGAGCAAGGAAGCAGCGATGAGCACGCTCCATAATCCACTTTTGATGGAAAGCACGGGAATGCTGTTGGCTTTTTCAAGCTGATGATCTAATTTTTTCCAAAGCTCCGGGCTGGGGTCTTCCTGGTCAAATGCAGCCCTGTTTGCTTCTATAAATTTTTTCAAAGTGTCACTCATGATACACCTCCTTTACGGATAAGGTCTAATAATTTCTTTTTCCCCCGTACATACTGCGTGCGGACCGTGGTATGGGCCACACCCAATATGCCGGCGATTTCTTCATGGTCATACCCTTCGAACAGGTACAGGCTAAGTACCGTCCTGAACCCATCGGGCATCCGCTGCATAGCTTTTCTGACGGCTTCGATCTGCATAGATTCCCACCCGGGATCTTCGGTATGGGCCTCTTCCATGTCCAGGGCTCCATTCCCTATTTCCACAAAAGCCACCTTCTTTTTTTTCAGCAGGTTGATGGATTTATAAATCACAATTTGTTTGATCCAGGCCCCGAAGGTGGATTGCCCGGAAAATTTGTTCAGGTTTTTGAAGGCATCCAGAAAGGAATCTTGCAGGATGTCTTCGGCATCCGCCGCGTTGCCCAGGATACGCAGGGCCGTATTGAACATGGCCTTGGCGTGGGTCTGATACAATACCTGGAAACTCCGGGTATCGCCCTTCAAACTTTTGTCCACCAGTTCCTGTATGTCTGAATAAATGGCCAGTTCCAACGTATGGGTTTTATGATAAAGACAAGGTAAGGAAGCCAATGTTGCAAATCGTCTAAACTTTTTTTTGGACCAGGGTGGGCCCCCTCTTTTTTGGTACATTCGTATACCCTAAATGATTGTTATGCCCCAAGACCTTTTTCAGTCCCCGGATTATTTTAATCTAGACGAATTATTGACTGAGGAACACAAGCTTGTCCGTCAGAGCGTTCGGGCTTACGTAAAGAACGATATTACGCCTGTTATTGAGGATTATGCACAGAAAGCGGCTTTCCCAAAACATATTATCAAGGGTTTGGGTGAGGTGGGTTGCTTCGGGCCTACCATACCAGAGGAATATGGGGGAGGCGGGTTGGACTATATATCTTACGGGCTGATGATGCAGGAATTGGAAAGGGGAGACAGTGGGGTAAGGTCTACGGCCTCTGTTCAGGGCTCCCTGGTGATGTTTCCTATTTTTGCCTATGGTAGTGAGGCACAAAAACGCCGTTACCTGCCCAAACTGGCTTCGGGAGAGATGATGGGTTGCTTCGGCTTAACGGAGCCCGACCATGGCTCAGACCCGGCCAGCATGTTGACCCGTTTTAAGGAGGAAGGGGACCACCTCGTGTTACAGGGGGCTAAAATGTGGATCAGCAACGCTCCCTTTGCCGATATAGCCGTTGTTTGGGCAAAGGATGAATCAGGAGAAGTAAGGGGCTTAATTGTAGAAAGAGGGATGGAGGGGTTTTCCACTCCGGAAACCCATGGCAAATGGTCCTTAAGGGCCAGCGCCACCGGGGAGTTGGTTTTTGACCAGGTAAAAGTGCCCAAAGAGAACCTGCTACCCGGGGTGAATGGCATGAAAGGCCCCTTGAGTTGCCTGACCAAAGCCCGGTACGGCATCGCCTGGGGTGCGGTGGGCGCAGCTATGGATTGTTACGATACCGCTTTACGGTACAGCAAAGAGCGCATTCAGTTCGATCGACCAATAGGAGGCTTTCAGCTTCAGCAAAAGAAACTGGCTGAAATGATCACGGAAATTACCAAAGCCCAGTTGCTGAACTGGAGATTAGGTGTCCTTATGAATGAACATAAGGCAACTCCTGGCCAGGTATCCATGGCCAAGAGGAACGCCTGTGAGATAGCCGCTCATATCGCCAGGGATGCCCGGCAGATATTGGGAGGGATGGGTATTACGGGAGAATATTCCATCATGCGGCATATGATGAACCTGGAAAGTGTCATCACTTACGAGGGAACACACGATATACACCTGCTCATTACGGGTATGGATGTTACTGGGCTCAATGCGTTCAAATAGGGGCCTGGCCAGGCCCCCTATAATATGGCCGGTGGCCCTATAATAGGGTCGGCAGACCTATAACTTAAATGAAATGCCCGCAGTGCCAATGGAAAATCCGTTCCTTCCTGCCTCTCCAAATACCCCCAGCCAGGGAAGGAAATAATACCTCACTCCGGCATAGTAACCAGCATTGAAGTGCGATCTGTAAGATATGCCTGATTCGATATAGTCAGAATAATCATAGTTGTTATAATATCCGGATATGCACAAATATGGGTCAAGCCTTTTGACTGGAATAATGAAATGATAGGAGGCTCGAATGCCCATCAGATAGCTGTTATACCTTAGATAATTTTGGTATTTAGGAATCACGTAGCGCATGCCATTTTCAATATTGTAGGCGTATTTAACCTTAGTATAGCTGCCTAAAAGTCCGATGGAGAGTCTACCTATTCCTAGTTTGGGTTTGAGCATATACTCCAGGGAAAGGGAAGGATTAACCTGATTTACATTATCAGGATTTCCATTGTAATATATTCCTCCACTTCCTATGCCTGGATTGATGGTCAATGGGTGGAATGCTTCCGTTTGGGCCTGTACCCGAGTGATGATTGTACAGACGATGATGGCAGTCAGGATGGCAAAAAGTTTTATGGCTTAAGCAGTTTATTTATCCTTATAAACGCTATACAAAGGTCTTCTGCTGGGTATTTTGAAATTGTAGTTGAAGTAAGTGGTTGAAGGCGCCCCCTTCCCGGTTTTCCAGTTCTAGAAATGATCCGGATTCCAATACACGGCCATCTCCCAGGACAAAAATGCGGTCTACATGGCGTATGGTGGATAAGCGATGGGCTATGATCAGGGTCGTTCTTCCCCTCATCAACACCTCAAGTGCTTGTTGTACCTGGTGCTCGCTTTCTGCGTCCAAAGCGCTCGTGGCTTCATCTAAAATAAGCAGGGCCGGGTCTTTGAGAATAGCCCGGGCGATGGCTATGCGTTGTCTTTGACCACCGGAAAGTTTTACGCCCCTTTCTCCTACAATCGTTTCGAATCCTTCCGGAAAGGATTCTATAAAGGAGAGTGCATTGGCTTGCCGGGCTGCATTTCTGATCTCTTCAAAGCTTGCGCTGGGCTTTCCGTAGGAAATGTTTTCTTGTATACTACCACCAAATAAAAGCACTTCCTGAGGGACGATAGCCATTTGCTTCCTTAAGAATCGGAGGTTGTAGTCTGTGGACGGAATCTCATCCAGGAGAATGCGTCCCTGGGTGGGTAGATAAAAGCCAAGGATGAGTTGGGCGATGGTGGATTTTCCGGCTCCGCTTTGACCAACCAAGGCGATTTTCTCCCCTTGGTGAACATGCAGGGATATGTCTTTTAATACTTGTACATCCTTACGGGTTGGGTAGGCAAAGCCTATATGTTCCAGGGTCAGTTCCCCGGAAATGCGTTCGGCCAGACCGCTCGTGCGCGCTGGGTCCGACGTTAAACGCGCCGGGTCCGACGTTAAGTGCGCAGGCTCGACGGGGGCGGGGTCCGAAAATTCTCCGGGCTCATCGATGATGTCAAATAGGCGCTCGGAGGCGCCAATGGTCTTTTGGACCCGGGCGAAAAGATCCCCGAATTGGGCAACCGCCCCTCCTATGAATGCCACATACAGCATGAAAGAAGTCAAACTTCCAGAAGTCAGGGTCCCCGATTTGATCAGGGTGGTTCCATACCAAAGGACCAGGGAGAATGCCCCCAATAATCCGGAGACCATGAAAGTGGAAAAAAGCCCCCGGTTTATGGCCCCTCTTATACCTGTGGTGACCACTTTATCCAGAGAACGTCCATAACGCTGTGATTCATAAGCTTCTGATGAAAAGGCTTTGACTGTTTGTATGTTTTGCAGTGTTTCCTCAATGACAACACTAGTACCTGCCAGGGCATCCTGCCTTTCTTTGGATAGGCGTCGGATGAACCTGCCGTAGACGACGGCACCCACCACCAGGGCTGGAATGACAGCCAAGGCCAACAAGGTTAACCTGGCCGAGGTCATCAAAAGAAAAACGATACCTAAAATGATGGTTACTACCTGACGGGCAAAATCGGGTAGGGTGCTCGAAAGCATATCTTGAAGCTGGTCTACGTCATTAGTGCTCCGGCTGATGATCTCACCTACCCTCCTTTCTTCATAAAAGGTCATGGACAGGGTGAGTAGGTGGTCATAGAGGTAGGTCCGCATAGAAGCCATGGTCTTTTCCGTAACCGTGGCAAACAAGCTAACCCTGAAATAGGCTAGTACAGATTGAATGATAAGAATGCCGACCAGTATGTAACCTACCGTATTGGTATGGGCCAGGTACCCTGTAGCGTGCCCGGTCCCTGTATCAATCAACATCCCCATCAGCTTCGGCACCAGCATGGCGCAAAGGCTACCCAATAGTAGAAAGATGGAGGCAAAGGTAAAGGGAACCCTATAGGGTTTTAGAAACCTGAATATCCTGAAAATGATGCTGAAGTTAGACAATGACTTTGTGCCGGCTGGAGCCATATCGCTCGGGTTGAGATGAGCTTCAAAGGTAGGATCATATGGGAAGCGGTCCTCCCATTTCAATTTGAAAAAACCTTTCCAAAATGGAGTTAGATAACATATAAACAAATATTAATTTTTTTTCATTTTAATTAATGAAACCCAGATTAGACGGGACTAATGAATGTTAAGCTTTGTTTTTTTTGAAAATGGCTCAAATTTCGCACCCCATTGTTTTTATTTAAACGATTAACCAAATTCACTGCTTGATGATTAAATCAACAACTTTCGCAGCTTTCATGGTTAGCTCCCTTCTTTGGTCGCATATGACCTTTGCAGGTGTAGGTACCATGTCCGATTCAACCCACGAGGGCTTAACTGTGGGTAAAGACGCCCAAAGTGGGAAAGGTGGTAAGGATTCTGCGGCTGTCCAGCAGACAACACCTGCAACGTCCTTTAAGAATTTCTGGCGCATGATGAAGGGGCAGACCAGGGATACCAGCGTGGGGATAGCAGCCAAAGAGCCGGCCTCTGAACCTTTTGCTTTTGGCGATTTCTCCTGGTTGAACGGAACCAGCAGGAAAACCAGCGCTCCTGCCTTCGATTCAAAATATTTTACCGGAGATGTCACCTTTGACTTTAACTATACCCATTCTTACAATGCACCTATAGACAATACCGTGGTAGGATCCACGGCACTTGCCAGGGATAATGAGCTGCAAATGTCTTTTCTGGGATTTGGTGGAGGCATTCATTATAATAATGTCAGGGGCAGGATCATGATGCAGTTTGGAACCCGGTCCACGGTGGTGCCTCGTAATGATGGAAGCTCCTATAAAGGACAGTACGATCTCCAAACGATATACCGTTACTTAAGCGAAGCTTATGCGGGGTATCACTGGGATGTTTGGCATGGCATTAACCTGGATGGAGGTATATTCATGTCCTATATTGGCTTGTTTTCCTATAATAACTTTGAGAACTGGGGTTATCAACCCTCCTATACCTCAGACAACACGCCCTGGTTTTTTAACGGCCTGCGCCTGCAAACGTTTCCCACAGATAAGCTAAAGGTGGAATTATGGCTGGTAAATGGCTGGCAGAGCTATGGCATGTTTAACCGCAGTCCAGGTATGGGTGTATCGATCTACTATAGGCCAAAAGAGACCGTGGACTATGTGTTCAATCAATATTACGGAAAAGATGATGAAGGTGCTCCGGGTCGCTATCGTTTCCACAGTGATGACAGTTACGAGTTGAGGTATGTTAACCGGAAGCATGGATTCATTACCAAAGCGGCTTTCTCTATTACCGGTGATTTTGGATTCGAAGATGGGGACGGGGTTGCTCCCTTTGGAAAAAAGGAAGCCAAGGGTCCTACATTACCCGCCCAGAATTTTATCAGTGGCATGATCTATAACCGCCTTTGGTTTGGAGAAAAAGAACGTTTTGCCTTCACTGTTGGGGGTGGTTATATGCACAACCCCGGACAATATCTGGTGCTGGCGCCAACGGGGTATGCTGATACCCTATTCCAGCAGCAAACCGGACCTGGTTCTACGTTTGACGCCTGGGATTTTTCTACCAACCTCAACTACATGCCCAACCAGAATTTAACCCTTGAACTCGAACTCGTGCACAGGGATGTGCAGGATATAAATGCCGCTCCCGGTACCACTCAATTGACCGGTTATTTTGCCGGACATGGCGGCGTAACCGGACCTGGGGGATATACCAATACCGGGGGATATACCTATACTTCCAGCGGAGCCTCCGTTGCCCCTCCCTTAAGTTCCTTGGGTGGATGGATGCCGGATATGGTAAAGTCAGAGACCAGGATAGTCCTGGCGATGATTGTGCGGTTCTAGGGGCCCGAATGGTCTAGCCCCAGGAAGTTTGGCGGTTCTAAAAACAGGAAACCCGGAGCGCATACTCCGGGTTTCTTTACTTATAGGAAAATGGGGTCAAAGCGCTACATCCGTGGGCAACCACCACAAACCTTAAAGCGCGATGCTGGAATATTTTTGGTCGGTTTCCAGGAGCATCAGCTGATGACGAATAATCCTGGAAATTTCTCCGGGAAGGTGCTGGATGTCTTCTAATAGCCGTGTATAGGCCATCAGCGCCACTTTATCGTACCATTGGCAGGCACTTCGGTTCACCCTGCGGAACTGCAAAAGGAATTTCTTGCGCCTGAGGATTCCAAAGCGATAGGTCTTACCCAATCCTGTTTCCATATTTACGGGCATCTGGTCATAAGAGACCAGGCACTGGATTAATTGCATATTGAAGTAGACGGTTCTTTCTTTGTTTTGTTCACACAAAGACCGGAACGCAGGGGATTGGGTTTTCTCCATTGCCCTTGAATAGGTTTTAAATCGCTCATTATTAATGGCTACCAATTCATTGATGCGCTCTAAAAAGTTTAGGTCAGACTTTTCCATACATAGCCGGATTTGAGGGTATACATAGGGGTTTAGAAAACGAATAGGTGGTAATTTGCTGTACTAGGATCTTAAGGCAATATTGAACAGCTTGAGCTGGACGAATGCACAAAGGATTCCATTGAGCTGGGCCCTGATCAGAGACCGCACATCCTCATAGGGTGTATACTCATTGAGGAAATCACGATAGGCCTTTATGATGAAGTTTTCAGAAGAATAGCAACGGGCAAGTGCATCCTCCTCATCCTCAGGTATTTGATCCGTGCCCAATAAATTAAATTTCTTATGCACGGTACAGTGATGAGGCTTTGCGCCCAGGCTTTGAATTTTAGAGGTGATTTCTGTGACATATTGCCCGCTCTCTAAAGCAACACTGATAATGGTTTTTCTAACCTGCTTATCAGTAATGCCTTCCGCTACTTGCTCCAGACCACCCTTAAGCTCGTGCATGATGTCAAGCAAGTGATTGAGTTTTCGAGCAACGTACTTGTTCTTTCTAATTCTGGCCGGGGATAGTGTCACATGTTCCATAGATTAGTTTTTTCAGGTTAACGATTTGATTCCTACCTAACTATCAATAGGGCAGGTAGTATGCGGCTACAACCATCGTACCAATTTTTGCCAATTCAAATATAAAATGGAGAAGTAAGCAGAGTTGAAAGGGCGAACAGCCTATATGATAGCGGATGTCGAAGGTACTATAATATTACCGGTTTTATAGTGGGATTAACAATTCCAGTGGGTTACCTGACTTGATTTAGCCACGGTAAAATGTGATTTCGTGAGGGGTTGCGTCAGTTTTTTTGTATGGCTTCTGCCGAGGACTGGTTCAGCATTCCATCCATTAACAGGTCGTTGAAATTTGCCAGGGAGGTAAGCCTTAAATCGGCGGCATGCCAACGAAGTTGCTTTTGTTGTTCGTATGCGGGAACAACAACACATTTCATTCTCGCTGCTTTGGCAGCGATCATTCCATTGAAGGAATCTTCAAAAGCAATGCATTGCAATGGAGAAGCACCGAGTTGCGCAGCACATTCAAGGTAAACCTGAGGATGGGGTTTGCCGTGCGTAAGGGATTCGGCAGACGTTTTGGTCTGTAAATATTTTCCAAATTTTCCCAGTTCCACCACTACGTCTATCAGTCGCATAGGGGAAGAACTTGCCAGACCTATGTTGAAATTTCTTTCCTTGAAAAATTCCAAAATATAAGCAGCCCCAGGCAGGAACTTTGGTGCACGGGTGACCTTGGCTATGACCAGATCTATCAGATCCATTTCCGCCTGAGGGATATGCTGGTTACCAATCCCGAAATAACTGAACCAAAAGGCCAGGAATTCTCTGGTCCTTAGTCCGGTATTCATGTGGTATTGTTCCTTGCTGAGTTTTACATTAAAACGGGCCAGGATTTCTTTGGCGGCCTCTTCCCATAAGGGCTCGGAATCAATCAGCAGCCCATCCATATCGAAGATTACTGTGGTCAGTTGCATGGCTGCAAAGATACTGCCATCAGCGGTATGGCTGCGTATAGTTTTTTTAGTTTAAGACATGGTTATTCTCTATTTTGCATTCCGAAGTATGTCTGCTATGAGCAAGCTTGCCGAAAGGTTGAAAAAGATTAAGTTGGTGAAGGCCCTGGTATATGCTTTGGTAGGTGCATTGTCCTATCCGGGCATAGCTTTAAGAAATAAGCTGAAAATCAGTGGTACGGAGCATTTGGAAAATCTTCCCGACAGGAATGTGTTGTTTGTGAGCAACCACCAAACGTACTTCGTAGATGTGATTGTTTTCCTGCATATTTTCTGCGCTGTGAAATGGAGAAAACGCAATCGTTTGGGCGTGCCTTTTTATCTCCTAAGCCCATTTACCAATGTACATTTTGTTGCCGCTGAAGAGACCATTACAAAGAATTGGATCACTAAATTATATGCTTTGGCGGGAGCCATATCGGTAAAGCGTACCTGGAACAGGGATGCCACCGTACAAAGGAAAGGTTTGGATCCCTCCGATACCCGCAAGATAGAACGTACATTGGATAAAAGCTGGGTCATTACCTTTCCGCAAGGGACAACAAAGCCTTTTGCCCCTGGCCGTAAAGGGACAGCTTATATTATAAAAAAGAACCAGCCCATTATTATACCTATCGTGATTGGGGGATTTTGGAGAGCTTTCAAAAAGAAGGGTATAGGTGTAAGAAAGGCAGGCACCTTGTTGACGGTTAAATTTAAAGAGCCATTGGATATAGATTACAATGACTCTACCGAACGTATCCTGGAGCAGGTTATGGTGGCCATAGAACAGAGCCCCGAGCATATGCAAAAAAGCCATCATCCCCAGGATTAGTAGTGAGCCAATGAATGGAGGTGCTTCATCCCGGCATTTTAATCATTCAAATACTGTTCCATGGGAAAAATGAAAACAATCCTAATGGCTGCTTCCTTTACCTCTATTGCGGCCATCACCCAAGTGAGGGCCCAATCCTCTTTTTACCTGGGTATTAAAGGCGGTCTGGATATTCCTAAACTACAGGCAGGGGGAAACTCCCCGGTCAGTAAAGGTTACTCATCAATTACCGGTCCTTATTTTGGGATTTTTGCCGATTATGGTTTCTCTAAACATTGGTCCATCCAAACGGAATTGAATTACTCCGTTCAAGGCGGACAGAAAAATGGGATACAAGCGATACCCACTGCTCAGTTTGCCTCCTACTTCCCCCCAGGTACGCCGTTACCCGAATATTTTTATGCAAATTTTGAAAGTAAGGCCAAAATGAATTACCTGGAGTTGCCCATATTGGTGAAATACAAAATTCCATTGGCAACGTCATGGAAATTTGAGGTTAATCTTGGTCCTTATATTGGATACCTGTTGAATGCTAAGAACGTTACCTCAGGAACCAGTAAGGTTTATGAAGATCCCCAGGAGCAGGAGCCACTGCCGGTTCCCGCTGAAAACTTCGATGCCAACAGCAGTATTACCGATGATATCCATCGGCTGAACTGGGGTATTCAAGGGGGTATAGGTCTTCAGTATTATACCCGTCATACGGGCTACTTCTACCTGAATCTTGGTGGGAACTATGGGCTCATGAATATTCAGAAATATGCCGAAGATGGCAAGAATAACACCGGCGCTGCAACCATCGCTTTGGGTTATGCTTTACGTCTGAAGTAGGCTTGCTGCTTATAGTGCGTCTTCCTAAAGCGAAATGTCCACTTAGAATCGTGCGATAAAAAAAGCAGATTCTAAGTGGACATTTCACTTTAGGCATATACCAGCAGTTAATTTGAATCCTGCTACTTTATGGGTGGCGCAATGAGTTAAACAAAGGTAAAGGGACTGTAACGTACAAGGACGCTGCGAAGAGATTATTTCTTGAAGAAAAATGCTTTGAGTTCATCGGCCTGATCTGGCTTCATCTTACCCCCGAGGATAAGGCGGATCTGGCGTCGCCTGAGGGCCGCTTCATAAAGCTCCTTTTCCTCCGCTGTTTCCGGTACCAACTGGGGCACGGGCCGGGGCCTGCGATTGGGGTCCAAGGCAACGAAGGTATAGTAAGCTTCGTTGGATTTATACCGGTATTGTTGGGTGATGTCCTCCCCCCATACCTTCAGGAACACTTCCATAGAGGAGGTGAAAGCCCGGGTTACTTTAGCCTCAATGTGGACTACATTACCGAGCTTGATGGGGTTTTCGAAGGAAATATTGTCCACGGATGCTGTTACGGTGGGCGCATTGCAATGCTTACCCGCGGCAATGGCGGCGGCAATATCCATCCAGTACATGAGTCTACCCCCCATCAGGTTTCCAAACCCGTTGGTATCGTTAGGGAGTACCAACTCCGTCATGATGGTCAGCGTGTCCTTTGGAACTTTGCTATTCATGAAGGGGTTGGGTTTAAAGGACGACCATAGCGTCTCCATAGCTGAAGAAACGATACTTGTCTTTGATGGCTTTTTTATAAGCCTCCATAGCCAGGTCGTATCCGGCAAAGGCGCATACCATGATGAGTAGGCTCGTTTTGGGCAAATGGAAATTGGTTACCAAAGAATCAGCGATATTGAAGTCATAAGGGGGGTGGATAAAGGTATTGGTCCATCCTTCAGAAGGCTTCAGCAGCTTTTGGGCAGTTACAGAAGATTCCAGGGCCCTCATAGTGGTGGTACCCACAGAGCAGATCCTATGTCCGTCTTCTTTGGCTTTATTAACGACTTTACAGGCAAAGTCATCTATGCGGTAATACTCTGCATCCATTTTATGCTTGCTCAGGTCTTCCACCTCTATTGGGCGGAAGGTGCCCAGGCCGGTATGCAGGGTAATTTCAGCAAACTTTATTCCTTTTATCTCCAAACGTTTTATCAGTTCCCGGCTGAAGTGCAAGCCCGCAGTAGGAGCAGCGACAGCGCCTTCATATTTAGCGTAAACAGTTTGATAGCGTTCTTTATCCTCTTCATCAGGTTTACGCTTGATGTATTTGGGAAGGGGTGTTTCACCTAAAGCTTCCAAAATTTCCCTGAACTCATCGTCTGTGCCATCAAAAAGGAAACGAATGGTACGGCCTCTGGAGGTGGTATTATCAATAACTTCAGCCACCAATTCGTCATTATCACCGAAATACAGCTTGTTACCCACGCGGATTTTTCTGGCTGGATCGACGATTACATCCCATAAGCGATTGGGTTTATTAAGCTCGCGCAGTAAAAAGACCTCGATTTTGGCTCCGGTCTTTTCCTTACGTCCATACATTCTGGCTGGAAAAACTTTGGTATTGTTGACGACGAAAACATCTTTATCATCAAAGTAGTCCATGATGTCTTTGAAACTCCGGTTTTCCATGTTACCGGTCTTCCTTTCTACGACCATCAAGCGGCTTTCGTCTCTTTTCTTACTAGGGTGTTGGGCGATTAAATTTAACGGTAAATCAAACGTAAACTGGGATAGTTTCATTTTTTAATTGGATTGACGTGATTCACCCTGTTTTTAGCCCGGGTGTCATGTTACGGCATGATATTTTTGGGCCTGCAAAGGTACGTAAAAAATACAATTTGTCAAGATACGCATTATTTGTGATGTGTACCTCAAACCCCTTTGCCTAATTTTTCCTGGCGGCCCCGGAAACCTTGAGCAGTGGACCGGGTTGGCTTAAAACCTTAAGTGCCGCACGGTCAATCCGTTGTTGATTAGCTGTTTGAGGGAATCTATCCCGATATGTATATGCCTTTCCACGAAAGAGGCGGTAATTAGTTTGTCGCTTTCTTCCGTTTTAACACCATCGGGTATCATGGGTTGGTCGCTGACCAACAATAAGGCTCCGGTAGGTATTTTGTTGTGAAAACCTACCGTGAATATGGTAGCCGTTTCCATGTCAATGGCATAGGCCCTTATTTTTTGCAGATAATCTTTAAATTCTGTATCGTGTTCCCAAACCCGGCGGTTAGTCGTGTAGACTGTTCCCGTCCAATAATCCACCGCGTAATCCCGGATGGTGGTAGAAACGGCTTTTTGTAAAGCGAACGCAGGTAGGGCAGGGACCTCTGGGGGGAAGTAGTCGTTTGAAGTACCTTCACCCCGGATGGCCGCAATAGGCAAAATCAGGTCACCCAGTTTATTCCTCTTTTTCAACCCCCCGCATTTCCCAAGGAATAAGACGGCTTCAGGTCCTATGGCACTCAACAGGTCCATCACCGTCGCAGCACTAGGAGAGCCCATCCCGAAATTGATGATACTGATGTCTCCTGAAGTGGCACATTGCATGGGCCGGTCTTGTCCAATGACGGGCACGTTATGCCACTCTGCAAAGAGCCGGACATAGTTGCTGAAATTGGTAAGCAGGATATACTTTCCGAATGACTCAAGGGTTGCTCCTGTATAGCGTGGGAGCCAATTGTGGACGATTTCTTCTTTAGTAATCATAAGCGCGCTGAATCAGCTAAATTAGCAAATTGTTTTGACGCATGATAAAGATCGATTATCCAGACTACGCACATCAGATCCGACAAGAGGCCAAAGGTCCCGTTATACTTGATCCTGTGCGTAAAAAATGGGTAAGCCTTACCCCTGAAGAATGGGTAAGGCAGAATATTATGCAATTCTTTTTGCAAGTCATGCATTATCCCTCCGCCTTGTTTTCGATTGAAAAAGAATTCATCCTGGGAGAGCTTCGTAAACGCTATGACATTGTTGTCTATGACCGGAATACCCAACCTTGGTTGCTGGTGGAATGTAAGCAAACAACCGAACCATTGGATGATCAGGTTTTGCAGCAGGCGCTAAGGTATCATATTCAGGTTAGGGCTCGCTATATAGTCATCACTAACGGTCATTATACCTATGCCTGGGAAAATGAAGAAGGGAGGCTGAATATGCTTTCAGCGCTCCCTTCCTGGAATGGTTGATGATGATTGGAAAACCGTTTATGGGAATATGCCGAGTTCAGCATAAGACGTAGCCACTTTGTTGATGGCTACTACATAAGCGGCGGTTCGCATGTCCGGAATATTAGGATTGTCCTTCCAAACCTGCATGACTTCCTGGGTAGCGGTGATCATGGTTTCTTCCAGTCCGCTCTGTACCAGGTCGATTTCATCAGGACCGTGCATGATGAAGGTCTTTTCTTTGGGCGATACCTGTTTGCCCGTCAATTCCTCCATTTGATGGAGGATATGGGTGTTGAGGTTTTCCGTAAATCGTTTTTCCATACGACCATAACGAACGTGACTTAAATTCTTTAGCCACTCAAAGTAGGATACCGTTACCCCACCTGCATTCAGGTACATATCTGGAATAACCAGGGTTCCCTTTTTGATGAAGACTTCATCGGCTGCGGGCGTCAGTGGGCCGTTGGCGGCTTCTCCAATGATCTTTGCCTTTACCCTGGGTGCATTTTCACCTGTAATCACCTGTTCAAGTGCAGCGGGGATCAGGATATCGCAATCCATTTCCAAGGCATCGGTGTTTTTGGCAAAATTCTTTGAACCGGGGAAATTTAAAATCGTGCCTTTTTCTTTTCTATGCGCCACTACTGCATCTACATCCAGTCCCTCTTCGCTGTAAATAGAGCCTTCATATTCTGCCAACCCTATGATTTTAGCGCCGGCCTGGGTGAAGAACTTGGCGGTATGGTATCCCACGTTTCCCAAACCTTGTACGACGACTCTCTTTCCTTCAACCCCAGTGGTTAAGCCTATTTTTTTCATCAACTCAGGGATGTGACAAACTTCACGGATGCCAAAGAATACGCCTAACCCTGTAGCTTCCTTGCGGCCTCTGACACCTCCCTGGGATACAGGTTTGCCTGTTACACAGGCCATGGCATCCACTTCACCGGCATGGATGCTGGCGTAGGTATCCAATATCCACGCCATCTCTCGTTCTCCGGTACCATAATCCGGTGCAGGAACATCCAGGCCGGGTCCTATGAAATTCTTCTTGACCAGTTCTGCGGTATAGCGCCTGGTGATTTTTTCCAGCTCGAAGGCGCTGTATTTTTTCGGATTGATTTTGATACCCCCTTTTCCACCGCCGAAAGGAACGTTCACAATGGCGCATTTGTAGGTCATCAAGGAGGCCAGGGCCATGACTTCATCTTGGTTAACCTCTGCTGCAAAACGGATCCCTCCTTTACAAGGAAGTTTGTGGTGGGAGTGCTGGACCCTGTAAGCTTCAATGACTTCGATGCGCCCATCGTCCATTTTAACGGGGAAACGCATGCGGTAAACGGCATTACAGGCCTTAATCTGTTCCAATACCCCAGGATTCCATTGGGTAAACTGGGCAGCTTTATCGAAGCTTTTTTCTACGCTTTCAAAAAAGCTGAGTGGCTGTGTTCCTGACATATAACAAAAGAATTGTTTGTGAAATAATTACGAACGTTTGTTAGTTAATAGACATTTGAGACTACACGTGTTGCTTCCCATTCATATTATTTTTTCTCTAAACGTGAGATTTTTCTATCCAATCTTACTAAAAACAGAATCAGACCTATTAGAATGGTCAGACAGACGGTCATCACAACCCCAATCTTGCCCCCTGAATGCATAAAATCCTGGGGACCGGAAGCAGCAACAGCACCCGAATCCTGGGCAATAGCCCCGATCGAAAGCATAGTGCACAGAATGGAAGCGGATAATCTACGAATCATGCGGATAATTGTTTTTCTTTCAAGGTGATATACCGAACCACCAGCGTACTGATCCATACCCCGAGCAAAGTCCAGCCCAACATAGCTGGGAAGAAAACTTTGGCCATGATGGGGTCCAGATTATCTCCTCCTAATCCAGGATTCCCCTTATCTCCCAGGCCGCCGGGATGCAGGGATTCGGTCATACGGGGAAGGATATAGAGCGTGGGAATCAGAATGCAGTAGGCAAAAATATTATAAACGGCGCTTACCCTGGCCTTTTTATCCAGGTCGGTGATGGAATTGCGCAATACGCCATAGGCCAGGTAAATGAGAATGCCAATGGCTGTTCCTAATTGTTTGGGGTCATTACTCCAGGGTTGTCCCCAGGAAAAAGTAGCCCAGATCATGCCGGTGATCAGACCCAGTAAGCTAAAAAGAATGCCCGTCTGGGCAAAGGCATTGGAAATGATATCGTAACGGGAGCTTGGTTTATACAAAAAGAGGACAGCATAGACCACAGATACCGTTAAGAGGGTCATCATAGCTGACCACATGGGCACGTGAAAATAGAAGTTACGTATGGATTCTGCCAGGTTTCCCAGGTGGGGTACAGGGGTCAGAAAGCCCGCTGTGAATGTGTAAAGTAAGAGCATTACCGATACGATCTTCCACCATTGTTGCCTCATAGTGCCTGAAAAATGTGGGTGCAAAAATACGAGGACTGAGTCAATCTTTCCATAAAAAGGGAAAAAGAATGACGGAAAGAAGGACGATCATCCCATCCAACCCCAAAAGCAGGCCTGTAGCTTTCCAAATAGCCCCCTCCCGGAAAACCTCTCCAAAGGCGAAGCGCGATAACCGGACCAGTAGCAGAATCTGGGGGATAATTAAGGGAAATCCAAGTATGGCCAGTAAGGCTGCTTGTTGCTGGGCTTTGGAGGCAATGGCCGCCAGGAGGGTAAACACCAGGCTCAAGCTAAGTCCCCCCAGACAAACAATACCCATAAACAGCAAACCTTTTTCTGCGGGATAGCCTAGCATGAGCGCGAACAGCGCCAGGCTGCACACGCTCATAACCAGCATGAGTAACAGGTTATACAAAAGCTTGGACAGAATAAAATCAACGGGGCCCGCAATCAGGTAAAAATAGAGCATCCTTCCCCTGGAGTCTTGTAAAAAGCTTTTTGCTACGGCATTAACGCAGATAAATAATTGGATCATCCAGAATAATCCATTCCAAACGGCTGCATCAGGCCTGCCTATGGTCATATACAGCACAAATATGGTGGAAGCCACGTATAGCAGGATCCCGTATAAGGCATATTGTTGCCTAACCTCCAGGAGGATGTCTTTTTGCAGCAATTTCAGGACCTTGGAAGCAGATGTTGTGGGCATAATGTATAATATTTGAGCCTTTCTGAACGTTACTCCCCTGCGGTCATACCCTCGTTAAAGCATTTCCTGCACCTGGGTTCATAGCTATCTGCCTCCCCCAAAAAAAACTGGTCTTTCCGGGGACTTTTTCTAAAGGAGAAGTTGGCTATATGTCCGCAACGAACACAGATCGCGTGCAATTTGGTGATATAGTCGGCTTTAGCCAACAAGGCAGGCATTATGCCAAAGGGCTTTCCTTTAAAATCCATGTCCAGTCCTGCAATGATGACCCTGACTCCCCTGAGGGCTAATTGGTCACATACGTTAGGAAGTTCAGGATCAAAGAATTGGGCTTCGTCAATGCCAACGACGTCCACCCCTTGGGAAAGGAGTAGAATTTGTTGGGAGTTATCAATGGGAATGGAAGGGATGGTTCTGGAATCATGAGAAACGATATCCCGCTCATCATAACGGGTGTCTATGGAGGGCTTATAAATTTCCGTTTGCAGATGAGCAATTTTGGCTCTCTTCAACCGCCGGATCAATTCTTCTGTTTTGCCAGAAAACATAGATCCGCAGATCACTTCGACCCATCCCCTTCGCTCAGTTGTCCAATGCGGTTCAATAAACATAGGCTGAAAAATAATTCTGGCAAAGTGTTTGTAACTTTAACCAACTCGTTACAAAATGGGTAAAGCCAGATTACTTAGATTATTTGTGCCTTAAAGAAACGCACAAATGTAATTCAAATCCATGGAACGTATTAGTGCATTGATCGAAAAATTAAGGGATCAGTTTGCGGAGGGAGCCGATATTGATCAATTACTACTGACCACCCAGTTACTGGAGGGGGAGTTGCGTTATCACAAGCAAAAGGGCACCGTGCCTGCTTCTCCTCATGTGGCCGTACTTATGCCAAATAATCATTACAGGAGCGGGCAACACTATAATGGAAACGGTCTTAACGGCTCTACCTCCAGGCCTGTTGAACCCGTTAAATCTGAACCTTCCGTTCCTGTAGCATCGGTACCTGAACCGGCGGCAGCGGCTGAACCTGCGAAGTCCGAGCCGGCCCCAAGGGTTTACACGACGCCTGTAACGGCTGCACCATCGGCTCCTGTAACGGCAGCACCATCGGCTCCTGTAACGGCTGCACCATCCTTGTTTGAACAACCAGTGATTCCGGTTATGCCGGCACGGGTTCAGGATCTGGAGCACGAGCGTTATCAGCCTCAACCGGTGGCTCCGGTGCAGTCTCAACCTCAGCCAGCGGCCCCCCCCTCCCAAGAGGCTTATAACCCTTTGCAGGAAGTACCCACCCTGGCCCAGCAAATAGCCCAGGACATCCTCAAAGATGTCAACGAGGTATTGGGTAAAGACACAGGACGCTCCCTCAACGAAGCCTTAAAGGGCCAGCAAAAGGAAATAAGCATGCTGCTCACGGAAACGCCTATACGCGATTTGAAAAGAGCCATTGGTATTAATGATAGGTATTTGTTTATCAGCGAGTTATTCCGTGGGGACGAAGTTATGTATGAGCGGTCCATTAAAACCATCAATAACTTCTCCATCTATCAGGAAGCTTATTACTGGATGGAAAGGGAATTAAAACTCAAATTGGCTTGGGACATGGAAAAATATAGTTCCCAGTTGTTCTATCAATTGGTCAAAAGGCGTTTTTCCTGAATATAATTCACAATCCTGGACGTAGCCCCCGCTTTTTCCCTTACATAGTCCCCAGCGGCTTTGCCGGCTGCGGTTATGCGTGAGGGTTCATCCAGCAGTTGATTGAAGCATTTTTCCAAATCTAAGGTGTTGGTAGCAGTAAAACCGCCTCCGACGGTAATTAGCTCCACCGCTTCCCTGTATTTATCGAAGATGGGACCATAGACTACGGGTTTGCCCCAAGCGGCAGGCTCCAGGACATTGTGCACCCCATCTCCTGCAAAGCCTCCTCCTACATAAGCAATGGTGCCGTATTGATATAAGCGGGACAGCATACCTATATTGTCAATGATCAGACACCGTGATTTAGCCCCCGTTTCTTCACTATAAGCTGAATACAGGACACAATCCGGAAATAACTGACGGATCTCCCGGATATGATCCTTACTGATTTCGTGCGGCGCTATGATGAAGTGAATATCCGGATGAACGCGTATAAAATGGGCCAATTCCTTTTCATCTTCGTTCCAGGTGCTTCCCGCTACGATAACCGGCTTTCCTAGGGCAAAATCTGCTGCTTCGGGTATAGGTGTGTCGTTTTTTATGATTTCCAATACCCGGTCAAAACGGGTATCACCGCTAACCACAACCTTATCCCTAATTCCAATAGTCTCCAATAACTTTTTGGAATCATTATCTTGCACGAATACCTGGGAAAAGGTCTCCAGCATGGACCTCCAAAAACCGCCATACCAGCGGAAGAATGGTTGTCCAGATCGAAAGGCTGCACTGACCAGTAAGGTGGGGATGCCCGACCGCTTTAACTGCTTCAGGTAATTGGGCCAGAAATCATATTTGACAAATATGGTCAAGGTTGGATGGACCAGATCCAGGAACTGTCGGGCATGGGTGATGGAGTCTGATGGCAGGTAAAAGATATGATCTGCCCCCTTGTAGTTTTGTGAAGTCTCGTAACCTGAGGGAGAGAAAAAGGTGAGCACAAGGCATATGCCCGGGAACCGCAATTTGAGTTGTTCTATGATGGGGCGTCCTTGTTCGAACTCACCCAGAGAAGAACAGTGCACCCAGACAATGGGTCTGGATTCTTGTTCTAATTTGCCTTGGATTTTCTCTAAGAGTCCCTTCCTTCCGGAAACCCACTTAGCTGCCTTGGGATTCCACAAGGCCGCCAGGCGTATAAATAATGGGTATAAGGAAATGAAAATGCGGTACATTATAGGCAAAACTAGCTATTTTTGCCCCTCTGAAAAAGATGAATATGCGCCCTATACAAATGGTTGACCTGAAGCAGCAGTATGCCAAAATTAAAGATGAGATCGACCGGTCAATTCACGAAGTCCTTGAT
>CAJCIQ010000221.1 GCA_903970475.1 Beijerinckiaceae bacterium | reverse complement strand
GCCTTTACCCAACTCAGCTGGTTGTAGGTATAGGAAAAAAACAGCAATACCAATGCACTCCCAAACCAACCGCCGAACTGGCATAACCAGTACTTGGAAATCTTTATAGAAGCCATACCAGTCATAAATTTACGAAATCAGTATAGGTCAAGGGTTATTTATATACTAATGGGCATTTTCCCCTATAAAAGGATAAATAAAAGCCGTAATTTTAGGCCTCATTGGCTATTTATGGAAATTAAACCAGGAGCCCTGCTGGGCCACATTGACAGCCCCGCAGATCTTAGGGAATTAAGCAAAGAACAGTTACATCAGGTTTGTGACGAGTTAAGGCAATACATCATCGACGTAGTCAGCGTCCATGGGGGGCATTTTGGTGCCAGCCTGGGCGTTATTGAATTGACCGTAGCCCTTCACTATGTACTCAATACTCCTTACGATCAATTGGTTTGGGACGTAGGCCATCAGGCATATGGCCATAAAATACTCACCGGCCGCAGGGATAATTTCTCTACCAATCGCAAATACAAAGGCCTTAGCGGCTTCCCGAAAAGGGGTGAAAGCCCTTATGATACTTTTGGCGTAGGGCATAGCTCCACCTCTATTTCTGCCGCCTTAGGCATGGCTATGGCAGCAAAATACAAGGGAGAAACGGACCGCAGGGTCGTCTCTGTGATCGGGGATGGAGCCATGACAGCCGGAATGGCTTTCGAGGCGTTAAACCATGCAGGTGTTACAGATGCCAACCTCCTCGTCATCCTCAACGATAACTGCATGAGTATAGACCCCAATGTAGGGGCACTCAAAGAATACCTTACCGACATATCCACCTCTCCCACCTATAACCGCCTCAGGGACGACGTCTGGAACATGTTGGGTAAACTGCCGGTTGGCAAACATTTCACCAGGGAAATGGCCTCTAAACTCGAACAAAGTGTGAAGGGCATGGTCAACAAGAGCAGCAATCTGTTCGAGTCTCTGAAGTTGAGGTATTTTGGACCCATCGACGGCCATAACATCACCAAACTGGTGGACGTACTCCAGGATATGAAAAATATCCCAGGCCCCAAACTCCTCCATATCGTTACCGTCAAAGGAAAGGGTTATGCCTTGGCTGAAAAAGACCAAACCAAATGGCATGCCCCCGGCATCTTCGATAAGATCACCGGAGAAATCCATAAGAAGCTTTATCAAACCCCACAACCTCCAAAATACCAGGATGTATTTGGGCTGACCCTTATAGAACTGGCAGAACAAAACCCATCCATCATGGGTGTTACACCCGCTATGCCCAGCGGTAGTTCCCTGAAGTTTATGATGGATAAAATGCCTGACAGGGCCTTTGACGTGGGCATCTGCGAACAACACGCCGCCACCTTAAGTGCTGGCCTGGCCACTCAAGGTATGCGGGTATTCTGCAATATTTATTCTTCCTTCATGCAACGTGCTTACGACCAGGTCGTACACGATATTGCCATTCAGAAGCTACCCGTAGTCCTCTGTCTGGATAGGGCGGGGCTGGTCGGAGAAGATGGGCCAACCCACCATGGTGCATACGATATCAGCTATTTCAGGTGCATTCCCAACATGATTATCAGTGCACCCATGAATGAGCAGGAGTTACGAAACCTCATGTACACCGCCCAGCTCCAAAGTACCGATGCGCCCTTTGTTATCCGGTACCCCAGGGGAGAAGGTACGATGCCCGAGTGGAAAACGCCCTTCCAGGAAATTGAAATCGGAAAGGGTAGGAAATTGAAAGACGGTATTGACCTGGCCATCCTGAGTTTCGGACATCCCGGAAACTTTGCGGCCTCTGCCATTAGAGACCTTAAAGCAGAAGGCATTTTCCCGGCACATTACGACATCCGCTTCGTTAAACCCCTGGACGAGGCCCTACTCCACGAAGTCTTTGCACGCTATTCCAAGATCATTACCGTTGAAGATGGAACCGTAGTAGGTGGATTTGGTAGCGCTATACTGGAGTTCATGGCTGTGCACGGCTATAAAGCAGAGGTAAAAATGTTGGGGATTCCCGACCGGATTGTCGAACACGGAAAACCTGCCGAACTACAAAGGGAATGCGGCTATGATGCCGAGGCTATCAAAGAAACATCCAGGGCGCTGATGGGCTCCCATACCGCAGTAAAGACCAGTGGATGGGAGAAGAAGGATGCCTAACTTTCTGCTTGAGGCGTTAAACCAAATCCGGATTCGCTTTCAAGGTCTTCTTTTTCAGGTACCCTTTCATCATTCCATTCAATCAGGAAGTTGTTTCTCCCTTCCCCTACGAGTATGGACATGTATTTGAGCTGCACGAGCTCCAGCATGGAAAGGAAGATGAAGATGGCGTGGATGCGGCTTTCAACGTGGTCAAAGATACGTTCAAAGTTGAGGGTCCTTTCTCTTCCAGCCAATTCCAGCAATCCTGCTCTGCTCTCTTCCATGGTATAATTATACCGCACCACCGTATGCACAGGTTTATGGTTTCGGTCATATAGGCGCTGCATTACCTTCTCAAACACCTTCATGAGTTTGAACATGGTAATGGTCTGGATTTCAGTACCTTCAGCTGTTTCTTCTCCAATGTTCACCAATTCTTTCTGAAGGTTTCCTCTTTTGACCATCAACATGCGCATGGCTTCCATTTCTGCGAGTTGTACAGAGGCCTCCTTGTATCGCTTATACTCCAGCAGCTTGTCTACCAACTCCTGCCTGGGGTCAATTTCTACCCCCTCTGCGTTTACCTCCTTACGAGGCAACAACATCTTGGCCTTCACCCTCATGAGGGTTGAGACAAATAGAATAAACTCAGACGATAACTCTATATTCAGGTTTTCCTGAAGGCGTATATAATCCAGGAAATCAGTGATAATACGATTGATGGGGATATTATAGATATCCAACTCATCCCTCTCTATAAAAAACAACAACAGATCAAAAGGCCCTTCAAATTGGGGGAGTTTTATCTGATAGCTTTCCGTATTCGCCATCCGGTAAAAGTAGGGTTTTTATAGCTTTAGGGCCAATCCTATACCCAGCAAAGACTGAAATTGGGTACCCCATAAAGACCCGTCAGGCTTGGTGGCATTGTCATCATAAACAATGGACATGCTATAAGTCGCGCTCAGTATTTTATTGATTTTGAAGCTTAATTGGTTGGTCCAGTACACATTGATGTCCCCAAACTTTTTCAGGTAGTTGGTATACAGATCCAGACGCCCGTTGTAGACGATGTTTTTGGCAATAGCGTGGTTATAGGTGATGCTGGCGTATGCCCCAAACTGATATAAAACCGATTTACCGGTATCAATTCCGAAGCTGGGCGCCAACGCTTTATCCGTACAAAGGGTTATCCTGGAAGAGGCTGGAGACAGGAAGATGCTGAAATAAGCAACGGGTGTATAGGTAAAGCCGGGAGACAGCAGGAAGTAAGCAGGTGCGAAGGCTTTAGAAATGAGTTGGTTGCTATCCTTACCCTGAACATTTTGATAATAATTGTACCCATTGGTAAACTGGGAACGTCCATCAAACATGAGGGAAGCAGACCAATGGCTACTATCCAGTTGATAACCATACCGGCTGGTCATGTCCCACAGGTCACTGCTCTTTTGTAGCCCCAGGTCAGACGTTTGGGTAAACCCGTAATTTATATTGAAGGTGTTGTCCCAGCGATTTCGTCCTTTTTTATATACTGCAAAAAAGTTGTCCACTGTATTGAGGGACATGGTAAAGTCCTGTGCACCTCCTGCCCAGTTAGAGCTGCTTCCCTGGGAAAAGTTAAGTGTAATCAAGCCGCCTAGTGTCCAGATTTTTTTAAGGCTATCGGGTAACCCTGACATAGGCTGGGACGCCTGTGAAGCCAGGTCTTTAATTGCATTTTGAGCCTTTACGATCGGTGTAAAGCTTACCAGTAGCAGTGTTGCTATTACATAGGTTTTCATCCTCATACTAAAGCGTTATTTTGAATTTTTCAGTTCGTCCCTGATTTCGATCAGAAGTTGATCGGTAGAAGAGATGGTGGTTGGAGCAGGCGTTTCTTCGTGCTTGCGTTTCAGTGTATTGATGCCTTTCACCAATAAGAAAATGATCAAGGCCAGTATGACAAAGTTAACCACTACCGATATGAACTCTCCATAGGCAAAGACGGGCCCTACTTTTCTTGCGTCAGCAAGCGAAAGACCAGGGTTTGCCTCTCTGGCTCTTCGGACGTTTTCCTTGAGTCCAATGTACCAATTGGAGAAATCGGTATTCCCGAATAATCCAACGATAGGCATGACAAGATCATTTACGACCCCGTCTACGATGGTTTTAAAGGCACCCCCAATAATGACACCCACAGCCAGGTCCATTACATTCCCCTTTAAGGCAAACTCTTTGAATTCTTTGATGAAACCCATGGTTGGTATAGTTTAATTTTAGGAATCATAGGTCGAAGCGAATCTGATGATTTTTTCTCCACTATTTCTTCAAACCAGGGTACTTCATGTTGAGCCCCTTCAACATATCTCTGAGTGTGACAGCGACTAAATATTCCTTATACCAATTCTGGTCCGAGGGTACGATTAACCATGGAATTTTCGAACAATGTGCAAAACAATCCTCGTACATCTTTTCATACTCGGGCCACAATTTTGCCTCCTTAAGGTCATTCTCGTTATACTTCCACATCTTATCAGGCACGCTCAACCTTTGTTCTATGCGTTTATGCCTTTCCCCGGGAGAAGTATGCAAATAGCATTTCAGGATATGCGTATTATTATGCTCCTTCAATAACCATTCAAAGTCATTGATGGCCCTCATCCTTTTTTCGGCAAGATCATCATCGATCAATTTGTGTACCCTGGTCACCAGGATATCTTCATAATGGGAACGGTTAAATATTTGTATGCGGCCCTTTTGTGGTGCATTGACATGAATCCTCCACAAAAAATCGTGGGCCAGCTCCAAGGCGGTGGGCTCTTTATAGGAGGCGACTAGTACGCCTTCCGGATTTAATCTTCCGAATACCTTGCGGATTAGGCCATCCTTGCCGCTGGCATCCATTCCTTGTATTACGATTAATACGGCGTGTTTGGATTCAGCATACAAAAGGTTTTGAAGCTCGTCCAATTCTTCTACCAGCTTTTCGAGCTTCTCCTTGGTTTCTTCTTTTTTAAAAGATTTTGGAGCGGAGGTACTGATGTCATTCAGGTTAATCTTCTTCATAGGTTGCTATCATCTAAGTAAAGAAAGTCTATACTTAAAGATATCAAAAAAAGGAGAGGTTACACCGTCATTATCTCCTTTTCTTTAGC
>CAJCIQ010000220.1 GCA_903970475.1 Beijerinckiaceae bacterium | reverse complement strand
CCCCTCTGCTGCTGCGGCCTGGAGAATCATTGACGAGTCTTTCATGAAAAACCTGAAAGCCTTCTCTGACTTGAAATTACGGCTTGGATACGGGGTTACGGGGAACCAGGAGATCGGAGACTATCAATCCATCCCCCAATACACCGCCGATAGTTATACCTTGGGCGGGGCCCGGGTGGTGGGGGTAGCCATCAACAACATCCCCAATCCAAAACTGAGTTGGGAGCAAACGGCTTCCACCAACCTTGGCTTGGACTTCGGACTGTTCAGCAATCGCTTAAGCGGCAGCGTAGACATATACACGAAGAAGACATCCAAATTACTGTTTGATGAATACGTTCCCGCGACTTCGGGCTTTTCCTCAGAACTGATCAACGCAGGAAGCGTTGGCAACAAAGGGATCGACCTGGGTCTGAACTTCGTCGCCATTGACAACCGGGATTTTGGATGGACCTTATACGGAAATTTCTCTTCCAACAAAAACAAGGTACTCAACCTCAATGGTACCAATAACCTGTTGGCCGGGAACTCTTCCACCAGCATTTTCACGGGTGGTGGACAACCCACTTCCATTTTGCAGGTGGGTCAGCCCATCGGCTCTTTCTATGGATATAAATTTGCCGGTATCTGGCAAACCCAGGACCAGATCACGGCTTCTGGTCAAACCTCCCCTGTCGTTCATCCAGGAGACCCCATCTATGTGGATCAAAACGGAGACCACCAAATCACGGGAGCCGATCGTGTGATCATCGGTCATGCTTTACCCAAGTTCACCTATGGCCTGACCAATGACTGGCGGTATGGCCGTTTCAGCCTGATGGTTTTTGTACAAGGAGTTTATGGCGATAACATTTTCAATGAGAACATGTACGATTTACAGAATGGCTTTAGCACCGATAATAAACTGGCCTCTGTTGTCAACAGCTGGACGGGCCCCGGCACCAGCAATACCTTACCTCGGGTAAGTTCTACCTTAAGGAGGAGCGTGGGTGTAACCAGCGACGTCATTGAACCTGGAAGTTACTTGCGTATACAGACGGTTTCTTTATCTTATAAAATCCCCTTACCCAAAAACAATACCGTCAAATCCCTGTTGGTCTACGGCACCTGCCAAAATGCGCTCACCATTACCAAATACAATGGTTTTGATCCGGAAGTGAACTCTTATGGCAATAATTCGTCTTCCAACAACCTTAGCCTGAACACGGATTACGGCTCCTATCCAGCAGCCAGGACGTTCACCTTCGGCGTCAAGGCTGGATTCTAATCACCTACAACTTGAAACAGACAATGAAAAAGTCATTATATATCCTGATCGCTTGTTCTGTGCTGGTTTCCTGTAAAAAATTCCTAACGGAAACGCCCTACAGCTTGCTGAGCACCAATAACTTTTACCAGACCGAAGGGGATGCGGAAGTGGCCGTGAATGGGGTCTATTCTACCCTGACAGCACAGACCTACTATGGTCGTACATCCTGGACCGTATCGGAACTGTCAGGAGACCTGCTGATGGTACCGGCGACCTCCTCTTCAGACAGGATAACCCTGGGTAACTATACAGCCACTAGTTCTAATGGGGAAATCGCCAACTGGTGGACCAATATTTATTCCATGATTGACAAGGCCAACGACGTGATTGCCCACGTGCCTGGCATCAATATGGATACAACGGCCCGCAATGACCTGGTGGGGAATGCTTATTTCCTGAGGGCATTGGGTTATTTCGAACTGGTCCGGAGCTTTGGGGCAGTACCTTTGCTGACCACACCCACTACGGCTACGTCTAACCTGTTCCCCGCCAAGACGGCCGTGCCGACGATCTATAACCAGATCATCAGCGACCTCCAATATGCAGAAGCCAATTGTTTATTGGAAAGCCAGATCCCCGCTACCTATAAGGGGAGGGCTTCCTCAGGAGCAGCATCCACCATACTAGCCAAGGTATACCTGACCCGGGCTGCTTCGGCTAATGCCCAGAGCACCGATTACACCAATGCCCTGGCAGAATGCAACAAGGTGATCAACTCCGGCCAATATACACTGCTTCCTAAATTCTCCGCTATATTTGACTGGACCAACAAATTTCCGGCAACACCTGAAAACATCTTTTCCGTACAATTTGGCGATCCCCCCAGCGCAGGTAATATCATCATCCGCATGTTGACTTCCGCTAAAACAACACCCGCAGGCTCGGCCTCCTTTTACGTCCCTCCTACTTTTCCAGGGACCTTCATTGCAGCAGATTCCATCCGGAAAAAATTCACCATGACCAACCTGGACAAAAGTGCCGGCGGCGTCATCAGCGTAGATCCCAATACTTTCTATACCAAATTCAGCAGTGATCCAACCTGGACGGCCCAGAACAACAACTCCCAGGCCAACTGGATCATCACCCGATATGCGGATGTATTGCTTATGCAATCCGAAGCCCTCCATTTCATCAACACGAGTGACCCCAATCAATTCAATGGGATCAACCAGGTCAGGGCCAGGGCAGGCTTGACGGGGACCTATCAGCTTAATTTTACCAATACGCCGACACCAGATAACTTTATCACCGCCCTGGTCAATGAAAGGGCATGGGAATTGTGCATGGAAGGCCATAGGCGTTGGGACCTGATCCGCCTGGGACGGTTACAGGCCAACTTGCTTTCCGGAAAAGGGGTGACCGTATCCAGTCCTGATCCCTTGCTGCCCATTCCATACGCGCAGGTACAATTGGATTCTTTGTTAGCAAACTAAAAACAACCACATGGCAAGTGAATTTATTGAAAACGATCAACTGAACTGGCAACAGGTAGAAGAAGGTATCCAACGCGCAGTCATCGCTTATGACTCCAAGATAATGTTGGTCAAAGTGCGGTTTAAGGCGGGATGGATCGGCGCATTACATGCTCACCATCAGTCTCAGATCACCTATGTGGAAAGTGGGGCATTTGAAGTAGAGATTGGCCATGAAAAAAAAATCCTTAAACAGGGAGATGCTTATTATGTGTCACCAGATGCCCTTCATGGCGCGCGTTGCCTGGAAGATGGGGTATTGATCGACACGTTCAGTCCCATCAGGGAGGATTTTTTACCTACTAAACCGACCTCGTGAAATACGCTTTGATCCTATTTTATTGTTGGTGGGTGGCCGTGCAAGCGGTAGCCCAGCACACGGGCCAAGCGGTCTCACCCAGGGAATCTCCTTTGCTCACCAAATCCGACATGATCAAAATCGACTTTCGCATCCTGGCCCGGAAAAGGGAACAATTGCGTTCAGGAGATGCCACACTCAAACCGGCTTATAACGCGCTGCTGGCAACGGCCGATCGATTACTTTCCTATGGCCCAGTGAGTGTGATGATGAAGACAGCCACCCCGCCCAGCGGAACCAGGCACGATTATATGAGTCTGGCACCCTATTTCTGGCCAGACCCCAATAAACCCGGAGGGCTTCCTTATGTCAACCGGGATGGAGAAGTCAATCCGGAGGTGCATGATTATCCAGATAAGGAAAACATGCCCAAACTTTGTGAGAACGTATATCTGTTAGGGCTGGCTTATTACTATTCGGGGAAAGAGCAATACGCGGCGAAAGTTGAGCGATTATTGCGGGTCTGGTTCCTGGACACGGCCACTCGCATGAACCCTAATTTGAATTTTGGACAGGCCGTTAAAGGCGTAACCACCGGAAGGTCCTATGGCCTGATTGATACGCGCCACTTTGTGATGGCCATAGACGCCATCAGGCTTATTCATGGCTCTACAAGCTGGACCCCGGCTGACAACACAGTCATGAAGCAGTGGTTTGCTGATTTCCTGAACTGGATGCAAACCAATCCGCTGGGGGTAGCTGAAATGAATGCCACCAATAATCATGGGGTGTGGTACGATGCCCAGCGTCTGGCCATGGCCCTATACCTGGACAGCACGGACCTGGCCAACCGGATTGTACAAAAGTCCCTGGAACGCCTCGATGAGCAAATGGACGATAAGGGTAGTTTCCCAAGAGAAATGGCCAGGACCACCTCCTTACATTATACGGTGTTTTGTTTGAATGCTTTTGTCGTAGTGGCGCAGCTCTCAGAAGAGACTTCTGTAAACTTATGGAAGGTCCATACACGTTCTGGCAAGTCCCTGCAAATAGCCCTGGACGCGCTGCTCCCCTACCTATCCAAACAAAAAACCTGGACGGGGCAGCAGATCACCCAGTTCAACGAACAGGATGCGGTCCCCTATTTATTGAGAAGCGCAGATCACCTGAATTGTCCCACTTGCCTGGATGTACTTAAAGCCATAGCCAACGAGGATAATTTGATGTTGTGCACCCTGCTATAAGCTACGCTTGACAACCTTCTTCGTGGGCTCAGGTAAAGGCAAAGCATAGGCCGTTTCCAGCTTTGATTCGGAGAGCACGAAGAAGGTTTGCACGGCGCCTATGTTAGGAAGCGTAGCTAATTTATTCATCAAAAAAGCATTGTACTCATTCATGTCCTTGAGGGCAATCTTCAATAAAAAATCGAATTGCCCCGTGAGGTGATAACACTCCATGACTTCCTGAAACTTGGTTCCTTCCCTTTCAAACCCACGCAGGGCTGCTTGTGAATGCTCCTTCAATTGAACGGTAGTGAAAGCGACCAATGTTCTATCTACCATGTCCTTATTGAGCAGGGCAACATACCCTTTAATGTAGCCCGCTTCCTCCAGTTTTTTAATCCTTTCATATATAGGGGTAATGGATTTACCCAATTTATCTGCAATCTCTTTGGTAGTGATACGGGCGTCGTGCTGTAACAATTGCAGGATCTGTATATCTATATGGTCCAATCCGGCTAACATCTGGTAGTTTTTTTTGCTGAAAAGCCCCCTGAAGGGGCATTCATTCAGTTAATATTACAAACTATTTTTGACTCAGTAGATTTATTTTCTAAAATTCCGGAGGTAGTCCGAAAATTCAACTATTGTACCAATTTTTGGTATAAATCATACAGCCTAAATCATACAACCTGATGAAAAGCGACACTATACTGGTCCTGGGGGCCTGTGGAACATTTGGCGCTGCACTGACCAGCGCCCTGAGAAGCGCTTATGGGGATAACCGGGTAGTGGCGGCCGATACAGCCCTTTACTCCGCCAAGGATGCGCCTTACCAACCATGGGATCCTTTGAATAAAAAGACCCTGGCCATGTTGATTGACCGTTATGATATCCATCAGGTCTACCTGGCATCGGAGCATCATAATTACGGTGGGCAGCCCTTACAAGAACTGGTAAACCTCCTGGAGGTGGCCCGGGAAAAGAAGATAGCCAAAATATTCTGGCCCAGTAGTGTAGCGGTATTTGGATCCAGTGCGCCGCGCGTGCGTTGCCCTCAACATGCCCCCCTGGAACCAGATACCCTTTGGGGCGCCTGGAAAGTATCTGGAGAAAAGTGGATGCAGTATTATTGGGACAAGTTTGGTCTGGACGTACGTAGTGTACGGATGCCAGGGATTATTTACCATGGGAAGGGCAGGGCCGTTGGAGAACCTGCGGGCTCCCTGCATGAAGCCAGCCGGTTTGCTTCGGAGATCTTCAACCACGCCCTGCATCAGGGCGTTTACACCTGCCCCCTGAAGCCCGATGCCCACCTACCCCTCATTTATATGCCGGATGCCGTCAGGGCCAGCTTGGAAATCATGGATATGCCTGCTGCCCAACTCAGTATCCATAAGGGGTACAATATTTCGGCCATGAGCTTGTCGGGGGCCCAACTAGCTTCGGCCATCCGGCAACACTTGCCCGAATTTAACATGTACTACCGTCCGGACCGGCACCTGGAAATAGCAGACTCCTGGCCATCCAGCCTGGATGATAGCCTGGCACGCAGAGACTGGAACTGGGATTATGAGTATGGACTTTCCGCGACAACCAAAGACATGCTCCAACACCTGGGGCAAACCTATTCCCTCCTTTCATAAGCATTCCTATGGATCAAAGAATCATCATTCCGCTTGGACAAGTCGGATTAAAAGACATCTCCCTGGTTGGAGGTAAGAGTGCCAGCTTAGGAGAAATGATCCGCAACCTTACTAAAAGGGGGGTGCGCATTCCGGGCGGCTTTGCCGTCACTACCGATGCATACTTTCAATTTTTGGAACAAAGCCAGCTTACGCCCTTTATCAAGGAGCAGTTGGACCGGATCGATTTCAAAAACGTGGAATCCTTAAGGCGGGTGGGCTCAAGGATCAGGCAGGCCATCAGTAATGCCCGCTTTCCCCATGAGCTCTCCCATCAGATCATAAGGGCCTACGAAGAACTGTCCCAGACTTATGACCAGAGTGCTACAGACGTAGCCGTACGCTCCAGCGCCACGGCAGAAGACCTTCCAGACGCCAGTTTCGCAGG
>CAJCIQ010000219.1 GCA_903970475.1 Beijerinckiaceae bacterium | reverse complement strand
GAATCCTTCGGTGCACCTCACCCTTATCGGGGATGAGCAGCAGGTAAGGCCTTTATTTACCGAATCCAGTGACCGGGTTCGCTTCGTGCATGCCCCTGAATTAATAGGTATGCAGGAACACGCGACCCGGGCACTGAAAGAAAAACCGGATTCCTCCATTGCCCAGGGCTATCGCCTGCTGGCCGGTGGGGAAATCGACGCTTTTATCAGCGCCGGTAACACGGGAGCCATGATGGTTGGCGCCTTTTACAGCATCAAATCCATAGAAGGGGTACTCAGACCCACCATTTCTTCCATTATGCCCAAACGCAACGGAGGGTATGGTTTGATTCTGGACGTTGGCCTCAACGCCGATTGCAAACCAGAAAACCTACTCCAGTTTGCCATTCTGGGCAAGCTCTATGCCCAGCATATTCTCAACATCAACGATCCCAAAGTTGGCCTGATCAATATCGGAGAGGAAGAAGGTAAAGGAAACCTGCTGGCCCAGGGCACTTACCCTCTCCTCAAAGCTTCCACCCAGATCCATTTCATAGGTAACATAGAAGGACGGGATATCCTTCAAAATACGGCCGATGTCATGGTTTGTGATGGCTTTACCGGGAACGTCCTCCTCAAACTAGCCGAATCCCTTTACGATGTAGCCAAAGAAAGGGGTTTCGGGGAAGACGAATACTTCCATCGCTTCCATTACGAAAACTACGGCGGTACGCCCATCCTGGGTGTATCCAAACCCGTCATCATCGGACACGGCATCTCCGGAGCCGCTGCCTTCAAAAACATGATCATCCTGGCAGAAAAGATGATCTCCAGCGATTTGCTGGGTAAAATGAAAGCAGAATTCCGGTCCGCCGGTGAGGCACACCCGGTTTAAGCGCCGCGCCGAGACACGTTTGGCGCGCCGACCCTAAGGTCTGGGCCAATCGTCTTAGCCCATATACTCCCAAGCACTCTTATAAGCGCCCATTTCCTCGGCATAGGCAATGAAGTCCGCGTAAAATGTTGACTGGCTCAGGGTGGCACTATCCCCTATTACCACCAGTTTTTTCCTTGCCCTGGTCATAGCCACATTCATCCTGCGTATCTCTGAGAGAAAACCAATCTTCTGATCTGCATTGCTCCTGGTAAGTCCTATATAGACCACATCCCGCTCTTGTCCCTGGAATCCATCTATGGTATTGACGGCTATGTTGCCTCCATACTTTTTCAATTCCCCATGTTGACGGAGCAGGTCTTCCAATACCTGTACCTGTCCCCGGTAGGGAGCGATGATGGCAATGGAGGGAGCGGCATGGGCTCCCCCAGCGTTGGATGGGCCGGCATGGGCTTCCCCAGCGTAGGCTCCGAGGGCCCGGACGAGTTGTTCCAAATGTTTGAATAAAAACGCCGCCTCCTCCGGATTCCGGATAATGGTACCCTCATTTTTCTCCTCAAAACCACAGCCCGCTGTATCCACAAACTCCATGGGCTGATCTCCGGAGAATAAGGTTTGATGGGCCACGGAGGCATCCGCCCTTAGCCGGCCTTCATAAAAAGTCCGGGAGGAAAAGCCCATGATGACTTCGTTCATCCTATACTGTTCCTGGAGTAATGTGACACGTTCTGGGTATAAGGCAACTGTTTTTTCCAACAATGTATTACTAAGACCTTCCCTTCCGGCTTCTTCCGATTTAATCGTAGGTGGTAACTGCAAGTGGTCACCAGCCAGCACCACCCTTTCGGTTTTAACCAGGGGAACCCAACAGGCTGGTTCCAACGACTGTCCTGCCTCATCAATGACCACCGTATGATAGCGTAGATCCCGGATGGTATAATGAGCTGCGCCAACCAAAGTGGCAGCAACCACCTGGGCCTTGTCCAGGATATCCTTGATCACGTATTGCTCCGTGCCATCCACTTCCTTCATGATTTTTTTAGCCTCGTCAAAGAGGGCCTTTCTTTGCTCTCTTTCGGCAGCCCCAAAGTTTCGTTTGTACTTGTGGGCCATGTCCCTGAACTCAGCAGCCTGCTTTCTTAGCTTCTTCATTTGTTTGGTGGAGGCATGCTCCGCCATTCTGGCATCCAGGGTGATGGCCGTCAAACGTTCGGATACCCTGGCGGGGTTACCTATACGGACTACATTCAACCCTTGCGCGCTTAGTCTTTCACTGAGTAAGTCTACGGCAGTATTACTGGGTGCCACTACCAGGATTCTTCCTTTTGGAGCCAGGCCTTTGATGGCCTGCACCAAGGTTGTCGTTTTACCCGTGCCGGGGGGACCGTGGACAATCGTTAGTTCCGCTCCTTCCAGGATTTTATGCACGGCTTCTGTCTGTGAGGCATTGAGGCCATCTATACGACCGGCCGCTGCTCCTGCGACAGACGTCCCAGCTCCCGAGGTGATAAGCTCGTGAGGTTGACCGTCCGCCCAGCTGAAAGATCCCTGAGCCCCCGTAAGGATCCGCACCAACCTTCCTTCCGCATGCTTTTCCCCTAGCTCTGCGGCCCTGGTCAGGGCTCCTTCCATCTCATCGTAGGTTTTATCATCAAAGAGCAGGTCAATGCCCAATTTCCCATCCCTGGTCCACTCCGGTAATTCATCCACCCTAAGGCTCAGTTTTAACCGGTCCCCACCCACAAAGGAAATCGTACCCGCTACCCTATCATTAACCGGATCGTGGTTTGAAAACAATGCCGCCTCTGCTCCTGTCCTCAGTTGATGGGTGATATCCTGGTGTGTCGTCCGTTCTACTTCTACCGTCAGGTAATCCCCCTTCCCTATCTCTGTACCCCGGATGGCAATCGGATACCAGCTCATGCCGGCATCCCGCCTTACCTGTGCGGAGGCGCTTCCTGTCAGGGACAGGTATGCTTGTTTATCCGCCTCCTTCTCCTTGCCGAGCAATGCCTTCAACCTATTAAAATAATCCATGGCGCAAAGGTAGGGGTTGGGCGCGGGTTTCCGAACCGGCTCCCTGTCCGGCTACCATGCGCCATTGACCGATTTTGCGCGGGCGTTCACCGATAGGTTTCATCCACTGGTAAACCTGAAGAAACGGAAGGAGTCTTAGATCCTGCAAACGCTCCATTCAGCTATGAAAAAAAGCAAACTGTTCAGCATTAGTGCTGTATGTCTCGTGATGTTAGGTGGCTGTTCCAAAGACCTTGCCCCTCAATCACATTATCAGAACACGCCTGTGGTAGCCGATGGGCAAATCGACGATTGGTCCAAACCATTAAGGTTTGTAAACCCTCAACATACCCTGGCTTTCAATATCACTACGGATAACAAAAACATTTATATCTGCGTCACGACCAAAGACGATCGTATGCAGAACCGCATACTTAAAGCCGGTATGGATGTCTTTTTCGATCCTAAAGGGGCGCAAAACCACACCATAGACCTGTCTTTCCCCGAATCCAACACCGAGCCCCCTGTTTCCGGCGCCGCAGATACCAATCCATTTGCAGCCAAACAAGCTTTGGTAGGAGCCGCGACTACTTACAATACTTCAGGGTTCCTGAACATAGAAAACGGGCAATTTGGTCTGGGTGATAAAACAACGCATATACAATTAGCGCTTGCCATGAGCAGCGACAGTTCATTGGTATATGAAGCCATTGTCCCTCTTTACACCGTTCTGAAAAGCGGGGGGCTGGATAACAAAACCTTGAAGAAGAACTTTAGTGTAGGCATCGTTGTTGGACACATGCCTGACAGAAGCGCTGCTAATAGAGGAAATGGAGGCGGAGGTGGCATGCGTCCCCGCATGGGCTTTGGCATGGGCATGGGTGGTATGGGCGGAGGAATCGGCATGGGCATGGGTGGTGGCGGCGGTGGCCGTGGAGGCTACCGCAGTGCCGGCAATACCCAACCAAAGGACGAATCAGATTGGTATACGTTCCGCTTTGCACCCAATGGGAATGTATCTGGTGGAACTGCTTCGGCCGCCACTACCAATAACCAGTAGCCTACTTGATGGTAGCACTCATCAATTGCTGGGTATAACTAAAGCCAAAAAGGCTATTGTTCATGTCAACCTCAATCAGTCCGACCCCCTGGGCGAAATAATAGGTCCCGGAAATAGCCAAACTCGAAGGACTGATAGGAAAGGTTCCACCCAAGGAAGAAAGCATGGAAGCCAAACCCCCGGGTACGAAACTGACCGTTTCTGCAATCACACCTGTATAATTGACCCCATTGATCACTTTGGTACCTCCTGTAGAAATCACGCTAAAGGTAAATACAGAAGTATCCAAGGCGCCATCGAAGGACTGAGCTATACTTTGGGTCCAGGTTGTTCCCGCAGGCTTGTTTTTCAGATACAATATCGCACCGGAGACGGCACCTCCAACAAGACCATTACCCAGGGAAATGGTTGGGATAATACCTATTCCGTAGTAAATACTATCCTGATTATTGATCAGCACATCGTCAGCCGCCGAGGAGTCGGTCGTAAATATGGAATACGAATTGGTTCCAATCACGGAATCCCGTCCTGTAGCCGTCATCGTGTACATAAAAGCGGTGTCTATGGCCGGTAAACTTAACCCTTCCGCGGCGGCCAAAGCCTCTAGTAAGATGGATGAAGAAGGATTGAAGTTCTCTGTTACCTGATAATTCCAGGTAGATCCAGCGGAATCCGGTTGAAAAGTAAGCGGGGCTTTGGGATTAGTGGGATGGGTATCACTAATCGACTTTGCCTTTTCACAGGCACCTAAAAACAGGGAAAGCGCCACAACAATCGTATAACTTTTTTGCATAAGTCGGACTCCATTTTATTAGATAGATATAATTCCCATTGACGTTTCGGTGCTTGCAAAAAGGGGAGCATCTGGATGGTAAGCGCTAAAGAGTGAGAAGTCGAGTTGAATTCCCCACCTAAATTTAATGAAAAAGTGAGGCTTTATTCGAAGTAAATGCGAACAGTTTGGTAAAAAAGTCTATTCTGGAGATATTGGTTCTGGGCCTGGCTTTTTTCCGCAAATCCTTGTAACCCTAACAATCCGGCAGCATTCCCCTTATTAATGGCAATTTCCAGGTATCCGGCGGCATTAAATAAGGCCAACTTCTCCCCTTCGTTCACGTCAGCGTAGGTTTCGCTGATCCGGTCAATGACTTCATCCCGCTTAAAAACAATTTTGAAGTGCCGGTTCTTGCGCTGCTCCTCAAACTCTTCCCGGTTGATATTCACCACCACATTCTCAAAGTGGTCGATGAAAATGATCTGCCCCTCCATCCAATCCTTACCCAATTGAGGCCTTAAGGGGTTCTTTACGTTTATGGACACATCCTGGTCTCCCAACTCCTGGGGCCGTCTACCCGATTCCAAGGCCAAAACAGCCTTTCCAAATACCTCCGTACAAGTTAACGCGCTTTTTTCCTTGTTTCTTGGCAACGGTAGCGCTACCACCGTCTCAGGAACCTCTTCCAGGATCATGGTGATTAGTCCATTATCCGCAATCCCGATATACTGACCCTTATGCCTCACCAGCAGAATATGCTCAGGCGGGGAGTCAAATAGATTAACGATAATCAGGTGATAAGTGTTGGGTGGAAAATGGCGGATAGCACCCCTGCACACATACGCCGATTGGGGATAATTGAAGGGGCTAAGTGCATGAGAGATGTCCACCAGCTGGAATGCAGGATGAACACTCATAAGCCTGCCCTTAATGGCGCCTACAAGGTAGTCTTGGTGCCCTATATCCGATGTAAGGGTAATCAACGCCATTAGCGGTGCACGGGAGTTTTATTTAACGAGCTTGCCCTCTTTGTAGAAGAATTTATGCACCAATTTATCCGCCAGACCTGGGAACAACTTATTCACCCATACGGTCTCATGCCCCTGAAAGCCCATGACCACAGACCTCTTTCTGCGCTCAATCGCGGACCCAATGCGGCGGGCAACTTCCGCCGCACTCATCAGCTTGCTCTCCTCCAGTGGCGACTCCCCTTGAGCCTCTCCGTCTTTATTCAGTGCCGCATTGCGGATATTTGAGGTCGTGAAGCCGGGGCATACCCACATCACGTGCGTACCCGTGGGCAACAGCTCTGTCCTCAGCGCTTCCAGCCATCCATGTAAGGCAAACTTAGACGCTGAATACCCTGCCCTACCAGGTAATCCCCTGAATCCGGCAATGGAAGATACACCTACAATTACACCTTTACGCTCAATTACGCGCTCTAACGCATATTTCGTACAATACACCGATCCCCAGAAATTCACATCCATCACCGCCCTGATCGTATCCAACTCCACTTCCCGGAACAAGGCTCGCATGGAAATACCTGCATTATTGATCAAAATATCAATTCCACCGAAGTTCTCTATTGCTTCATCGATAAATCGGCGGCAATCATCCTCCCTTCGCACGTCGATCACCATCGTCAGCAGGCATTTATTGCTATAGCGTACCTGCAACTGATACAACTTATCGGCGCTCCTGCCGCAAGTCGCCACACAGGCGCCCTCCTCCAGGAACATTTCCACCAATGCCTTCCCAATGCCATCACTTCCACCCGTAACGACCACTGTCTTGCCTTGATATTTACCCATAGCTATAGTGTTAGTAAAGATGCAAAAATAGGTGAGTTCCCCGCCTGCACAAAACATTCCTCGTCATAAAGGCCAACGCTTTATAAAAAACAAAACAAAAAAGTTTGTCCGAATTGTTATTTCTTCTATTTTTGCACTCCCAAAACGAAAGAGCGAGCCACCGAAGTCCGCTTCCAGATTTGCAACATTCGTTTTAAACGGGATGAATTGGTAGCTCAGCTGGTAGAGCAATACACTTTTAATGTATGGGTCCTGGGTTCGAGTCCCAGCCAGTTCACAAACAAGTCTTGAAGCCCTCAGATCGCTGAATCTGAGGGCTTTCCTTTTTAAGAGCTTTTTACCAATCTTCTCAATGCATTCACATTCAATCAGCAAACGGTTCGAGCACCGTCAGGTTGACCTTATTCCATTTTCGAACCCAGAATAGGAGCATAAACAAAAAGTAACCAATTTGGTTACTTTTTGTTTATCTTTGTCTAAACGATGCTGTAGGATGAATATCTACAATCGCAGTTCATTGGCTGCTTTCTACAAAAAGCACCCGGACTGCAAAGAGACGCTGGAGAAGTGGTATCACGATGTATTATCCAAATCGTGGCGGAAACCTGGAGATATTACCCGAGATTTTAACACCGCCAGGACACTTAAGAATAACCGGGCAATCTTTAAGATCAATGAAAACGATTACCGGTTGATTGTCGAGGTTAATTATCAGAAGGGCTGGGTATTCATCAAGTTTGTCGGTACCCACGCAGAATACGACAAAGTGGATGCCGAGATAGTAAATCAATTCAAAGCTGATAAATAAAACGACCTAATTATGCCTATCAAAATATTAAAAACTAAAAGGGACTACCAGCAATCACTTGAAAGGTTCGAAGATATCTTTCAGGCAAAAGCTGGTACTGCGGAAAGTGATGAAGCCGACGTTCTTGCTTTGTTAATTAAGGATTACGAAGACAGACATTATATTATTGATGCTCCAAACCCTATTGAGGCCATCAAATACCGCATGGAGCAACAAGGATTAACCAATAAAGACCTTGCACAAATTCTCGGCTTTAAGAGCCGGGTATCTGATATTTTCAAAAACAATCGGAAATTAAACCTAGGTATGATCCGGAAACTATACAACGCACTGCATATTCCTTTAGAGACCTTGGTAAAAGAATATTAAACTACTAGAACATCTTCTTTTTTTCCCGCATCTTTATCAATCATGACAGCCCTTCAAATCATCGAAAAAAAAGGTAACGACGCCGTCCAAAGGCTCCGTCTGCAAAAGCTCCGCAGCGGTCATCCTTTTATGATCAATGCTGAAGATCTGGAACCTAACCAGTGTTATTTGGAATATCCGGACGGATCGATTAAGCTGGTCTTTTTAAAGGAGTCTGCAAGGGAATTTATGGTAATTCGAACCCTTTCTTCTACAGAGGAAGAAGCGATACGAAACAGCTACGGCCTCTCCCGTCTTTAATTATGCCGGAATTATTTATTATAACAGGTTCTAATGGAGCCGGCAAATCTAGTATTGGGCCAGATTACCTGCCTGCCCATATTCTCCAGCAAGGTCCTATTTTTGATGGAGATAAACTTTATGTAGAAAAGAGAAAGGAACTTTGGCGGACGATCAAATCTCACAAAGAGTGTAGTAAACTGGCATACGCCTTTGTTACCGAGACATTTGACCACCTTGTAGAAACGGCACTATCCGGAAATCAGGATTTTGCTTACGAGGGGCATTTTACCAATGAGGCGACCTGGGATATTCCCCGCCAATTTCGGGCTGCCGGTTACGATATTCATCTTATCTTCCTAGGTCTCAGGGATACAAACTTATCCAGGCTTCGTGTTATTGACCGGCCGGAAGCAGGGGGACATTATGTTGATCCGCGCACAGTGGCTGACAATTTTTTACGGTAATTTGGAAAAGTTGAATCAGCATTACGAAATGTTCCAAACAGTTCAAATCATAGATACTTCCAAGAAGCATATAATCCTGGCTGTACTGGAGGATGGCAAGCCTACGAACGGTATTCCGTCTAAGAAGCTCCCTCTCTTGTTTCAGAACTATCTGCCATCCATTACCCAGAAAATCCGTGATGGGGAAGTGAAACCTTTATAAATCGATATTTTAAATAAATTTATGAGCCGCCGCCCCTTTAAGAAAGCAATTCTTGGGATACTTTCCCACAAATTCTATTAAATCATCCCGGATAACAACCTCAAATCCTTGTCGAATTGGTTCGATTCCTGTACCATCTCGTTCACAAAAGCCGGTCGAAATTCGATCGGCTTTTTTAATTAGTATGATTGTAAAAAAATTAGTCGTATTATTTCAGTCAAAATTTAGAAAGAGAGGCTAATAAAGAACAAATATTATCCTCATTATATTGATTAAACGCGGGTCACAGTCCCACCGAAATCCCTCCAGTCACAAACATCCGTTCTCGCTTCATCATAGCCGCTTTATTAGAAGGCATCTCCTTCTCCCTATCCTTCTCCATGACGCTCAACCAGTATTCGCCAGGAATCAGCGCATTGGTATGCAAATCGAATCACCATATAGTCAAGTGGCGGGCTGTGCTGATTGACGGGCTGACTAAGTAATCCTCCGGTGTCATTTGTGCAAGCGACCTCTTCCTGGTTTGGGCGAATTGCAAATCATCCGCTTTTTGCTGCTTGGGTGAAAGTTTCACCGGTGACACGAATGCTTCTGCGAGTTCTTTTGGCGTAAATTCCTTTGACAATTTCCTATAACTCATTATACGTATTTATTAACTAAGGCCTGCAATTCGGCGCCATCCAGGTATAATTGAGGTCCCCCATCCAGCATACACCCGGATGGTTATAGCTACTTTAGGCTTGACCGTTTAGTTAATCGGTACATCCGTTGAATCCTGTCATAAAATCATTGGTTTTCGTCATATTTTGATATGATTGCAATAAACAGATTATTAAATTAGATTTATTTTTTTATGAGCGACATTACCAACATCACACATTTTGTAAAAAAGGGGAGAAACGATGCTTTTGAAGCGTGGCTGCATGGTATTGTCCAGGAAGCGGCAAGATTTCCTGGTTACCAGGGGATCAATATTATCAAACCAACGGACGACCGCAACGAATATACCACCACCATAAGGTTTGAAGAGGTAAACAACCGCATTGCCTGGGAAGCATCAGCGGTGAGAGCGGAATGGGTAAAAAAGCTGGAACCCATAATTGAAAGAGAAGCAATAGTTAAACATGAACAGGGGATTGAGTTTTGGTTCACCCCATTAGGGTCAAACGCTGCGGCTCCACCAAAATGGAAAATGGCCGTAGTGGCTTTCAGCTGTTCATTTCCCCTGATGTTTATCCTTACCAATGGGTTTAAGTTATTCGCGCCTCATCTGGCGCTCCCGGTAAGGTTATTCATTACCAGTTTATGTATGATCGTTAGTATGACCTGGTGGCTGATGCCATTGCTGACTAAGATATTTAGGCCATGGCTTTACCCATTAAAAAAATAACTGATTCTCAGGTTAATCTATTAAAATCAATATTCTTTGAAAACGATCAAGACTATATCAGACTATTATAAGGTGATAGGGGTGCGGGCGCCTAAGCATGCCGCGTTTCATATCGGGCGGCACGAGGACAACCTGGATACCATGAAAAAACAACAACTACAGCCAATAAAGCACGAGCTTTATTCCATCTCGTTGATCAGTTTGGATGATGGCGGTACCGGGTTTCAAATCAACAAAAAAGAAGTAAAATTCAGGCTTTTTATTATCTCCCCCTTTAAGGAGATCAGCTGGGACATAACGGGGCGAAAGCTAAAAGGCATTTATATCATTTTTGACCGTGAGTTTATCCGCAGTAATCCGTTATGGACAAATTTTTTATTGAACTTTCCCTTTTTCAAACTGGACAGCCTGGTTACCGATGATGTACCGGATGAACTGCTGGAGGAGACGAACCTTTATTTTGAGAAAATTTACAAAGAGTATAATAGACCTTGCGGCGATCCTTTTGAAATCATAAAAGGCTATGTTCATATCGTACTATTGCTCCTTAGGCGTCACCTTATCCCTAAGATAGCTGTCACAAATGATGGTACGGTAAGCTATAAAATATTGTCAGCGTTTGAAAGACTGTTGCTGGAATCCCTGGAAAAAACAGATGTCACGCCGGGCATACGCAAACCATCCTATTATGCGGCCAAACTGAATTTGCATGTCAACCATCTCAACTCGACATTAAAACAGCTTACCGGCAAGACGACATCCGAATTGATTTACTATCATATTACACATAACGCCAGCCTGCTGATTCAACAAACTGATATACCGGTAAAAGAACTGGCGTCCCGTTTTGATTTCAATGATCCCACCCATTTTATTTCCTTTTTTAAAAAACAAACCGGCCTTACGCCAAAACAATTTAAGCTTCACCTATCCATGTAATATCAATGCTTAAAGGTCATAGATCAGTATCTTTCCTGCCTTCAAAGGTCCCAAATACTTTGGTTTCGGCCCTTTATTTTTTGATTTCCGTTATGCTACAGCGGCGAACAGCCATGATATTTGTGCCTGAAGAGAAACCGGTAGCGCTATAAAGGGAACCCACGTAACAGGATATTTTTCGGTATTGTGTCCCATGGTTAACTGGAGGCGGAGCAATTATTTTGTAGCGATACCTGTGCCAGGAATACATTGACCATATCGAAATTTGGTTTTATAAATGAAAAACTATGAATAAATCAACGGTAACAGCTTGGCTATAAAAAGTATGAAATAGTTAGACACGACTGGGGCGCGTCCGTGGCATATCCATTCGCGGCCCAGTATCCTGAACGAACCAACCACCTCATTATAGCTGAAGGTATACCATTTGGTAAATGGCTACCAAAGTTTGAGCTTTTCTTGTATTTTGGCTTTATAAGGGCCAAAGACAACTATGCAGAAAAGATAACTAGGGGAAAAGAAAAACCTTTTTTTAAATTACTTTTATCAAAGCGGCCCGATGCATTATGTTAAAGGTGCCATAAGCGATGCCGGTGTTAATTATTATCTGCATTATTTCAGGCAGCCGGCGCCAATGACGGCAGGGTTCAATTTTTACCGGACGATTGACCAGCATGCCGTTGATAACAATACATGGGCTGCGCATCCCTGTAAAGGAGGTTGTTATGAAAAATACGGGCCATTTTATTGCTGAAGAACGCCCTGCCGAGTTTGTAGCTCTAATAACTGATTTTATCATAAACTTATCATGAAAAAAAATCTTTTGGTAACAGGAGGAAGCGGTACCCTGGGTTCGGCTATTATTCGGCTTGCTTTGGAAGAAGGCCGTTACGAGGTCAGTACCATATCCACAGATCCCGGAAAGCATTCCTTTCCGGAAAATTGCACGGTATTCAAAAGTGATCTCGTAACAGGTGAAGGGTTGAAGGAGGCACTGAACGGCGTACAACTGATCATTCATTGCGCCAGCAGCGTTAACGATGCGCAGCATGTAGACTATGATGGCACCGCTAATCTGCTGGAGGCGCTGGACAAGTCCACTATGGAAAATCTGGTATATGTATCTATTGTTGGCATAGATCATACAGATCACCCATATTATATGATGAAGTTGAAAGTTGAGCAGCTGATTTCCGGCAGCAATATTCCGTACTCGATCATACGCGCCACCCAATTTCATGAGTACGTCGTAGCCTTTATCAAAAGCCTGAACGCCACAGATCAGGAAATTAACGTACCATCCGGATTAAAGTTCCAAACCATTGCGGTACCCGAACTTGCCGAACGGCTATTAGGGATGTTATCTGCAAAAGCCACTGGGTCGGTAACAACTGTTGGCGGCCCGGAAATTATGGGCCTTGAAGATATGACTTCGGAATACCTGAATTCCATTGGTAGCCACCAACGATTACACCTGATAGATGCCTCCCAACCCCGTGAGTTTCGATTCCGTACGGGTGCCAACCTGGTGCCTGATGCAAAATATGGGCAAATAACCTGGGCAAGCTTTCTTAAAGGGGTTAGCAGCGGAACATGAACCATCCGACCTATTTCTCCGCCGGATTAAGCGCTACCGCAGCCTCTGAAGTCAACAACCGAAAAGTGAAACGCTCTTGCAGATAAAGCTTCACGCTTGTTTCGGAGTGTGAAATATAACCGATGGAAAAGTCCTGGCCGAGGTCCAATTCAAAATCGCCCCCACGGGTGGTAAGCACAAAACCACCCTTGATGGCCGGAGCCCAGATAATACCCCCATCAATAAGCCGGTGGATATGCTGAAGAACAGGGTATCCTTCGTCACTGCCGCCATGAACAGCTGTGTAGGCTTCTGACCCAAGCACCAGGGCATAGGGACCATTGCATCCAGCTAGTCGTAATTGACTCACTGCTTGTGCAACAATATCGGGGTAACCCCGCACACTGGAAGGAAGCGTTAATGCCGGGTTGCTGTTGCCTTTACGGATGCCTTGAATGCCGGCAGCGTCATATCCTTCGAATACGGAGTTGTCTTCTGCAAACGCGATTTTGCGCGCCGCATCCTTGACCGGCTGCCAATCCGAATCATCTGCACCACGCTCCACATCGTCAATGGCCTGACGGGTGAGTTCAAACGGGACCCGTAGTTCCACCAAAGCCTTCACCTCTCGTTGCACAGCCTGGATTCCTTCACCGGGCGCTGAAATCCCTTGCGTATGCCCCGTGCCCACAGCCGAGAAGCCAAAACCTTTTGGGCCTTCCACGTCCACTATCCTCCGCGCTGCCAAATGCCGCTTAAGGGTGCGCGTTGCTTCCTCTTCGATGTCCGCCCAGGCCGCCTCAGATATAGGAGCCAACTCCCGATAAAGATTATTCATAACCTGCTTCTTTTTTAAGTGATCCGATAGATAATGAGCCGTCAGACGATTGCGATCCAGCTTCGGAAACGCCCCCCGATGCTATATTCTTCAAAAACGATACCGAAGGGGCAAAGAACAGGCTGCCCGTCTTTGGGGTGCTGAAATCCAGCAATCTGTCGTAGTTCCCTTCCGGTGAACCAATAAACATACTGTCCAGCATCTTCTTTACCGTGCTGAAGGTACTGGCATAAGCGATGAAATAAGTACCCATTTCATTGGTAGCCATATTCCCAAAAGGCATATTGTCCCTGATGACCTTGAGATCATCACCGACATTGGCCACCGCGCTGTGCGCATTGGAAGGCTTAACTTCATCGGACATTTCAACGTCACTTTCCTTATACCTTCCGAATACCTTTTCCTGTTCTTCTACAGGCAGCGCCTTAAACGCTTTAAGGTCATGAATGTATTTTTGAACAAACACGTAACTCCCCCCTTTGTATCCAGGATCCTCGTCCCCGATCAAACCAAAAAAGGCGCGTTTTTCGCCTTGGGGATTTTCCGTGCCATCGACAAATCCTAAAATAGACCGGCCGTCCCAATACCGGAACCCATGAACCTCTTCCACACAGATCGCCACTGGGTCCAGCACCTGAGCTATGGCCGAAGCCATATCGAAGCAAATGCTGCTGACCCTCCCTTTGATATGGAAATGCAAATCACCCTTGGTGGCCACCGCTGTATGTTTTTCGCCAACGACAGGCATGAAATTCGCTAACTCCTTTGGGAGCGGAACCGGAAGACCAAGCCTACGCCATGCATCATGCCCGATTCCCATTATACAAGTCGCCCCGGAATCAGGAAAACGAACCTCACCTGAGTTATTGAGATTGATCACTAATGCACAAACCCTCTGAAAGGCATCTTCAACCTCCTGATCCTTCTTAAAATTCCAGACCAGGAAAATGGTATTGTTACCAGGATTATCCAGCACGTTCTGAGGCTGTGGATTCATATTTTTACGGAGTAGATCAACGATTTGATTGACAAATTACGCTTTCTTTCCAAAATTGAAGATGTCTAAACATCATGAAGGTTTGCTTTTTTCCATTACAGCATCCCCCGTCTCCGCGTCGATACCTTTGGTCAGCACATAATCAAAATGTGGCTTTAACAAGGTCCCACCGTCCATTTGTAAATAAATACTGGAAAGGATGGCCCGCTTTCCATCAATCAGACCGTATACATGAAAAAGATTGTCTGATCCTTTCATGAGCTGGAAGGTCTGCTTTTTAGTGGCCAAAAAGCGAAGTTCATAGTTATCTTTCGAAATAGAGGTAACCTTTACCCCATAGGTATACTTCCGCTGTAGGGCCGTTAGCTCCTCCTGCTGCCCCTTTTCCGCGTAACAGATCCAGAAAATATGTATTGGAGTGGCGGAATCCAATAGGCCGTTTTTGATATTCAATTCGTAAACGACCGTATTGGTGTTTTGACTGCGCTGTAAATAGAACAGTTGATTGGGATTGCCTGAAGGAACGGGAAATTTCAGGCTGTCCTGGGCAAGACCAGGGACAGCGGTCAATAATAAGTACCCCAATAGCTGTTTGGCAAGAAGCGCTTTCATGATTGATCGATTCGGTGAATATTACCAGTAAATTAAAATATATTATTTGAATTTCAGGGCCGCGGAATACCCTTATTCCTCCAGCAGCTCTCCAATCTTCTGCACAATGGCAGCCAGATTACCCTCATTACCTCCAACAAGAACATACCGGATGATGCCTTTTTTGTCGATTAAAAGTGTCCTGGGTATCAGAGCTACGTTATCACCCAACTGCTTCCAGGTCGTATTATCCGAATCCCATCCTAGAGGGAAACTTACTCCATCATTGACGATAGGGAGCAATACAAAAGGTTTACCAGCGTGTCACCATAGTTCCGTGCAAGACAACACACTTTTGATGACCCAGATCAGCCATGAATAGCGCCCGGTTGGGGCCAAACAAAACCTGGGTATGCATTAACCGATTTACGAAATATACTTCAACTCCACATACAAATTACTCAACTGAATCAAAGGCCTAGGCTCCTGGGTTAAGTTCGAGAAAATGTATAAGTTAAAATTAAACCTGGCATTGTTCGGACTTGGGGAAGCTGTCTTCAGCCATTCTCCGATAACGTCTACCCAATTGTCTAGCATTTCTCCAGGAGCCTCATTGGGATGATCGCCCAAATTAAAGGTCCTTATAGGCTGCATCATGACGGGCAATTGCAATTCAATACCCATAGGGTTTACCTGGTAATCATAGGTAGTAATGACGTTGAAGCTGAGCTTACTTTGTTTATTCTTTTGCAGTAAGGCATTAAAAAGTGTGGTTAAATGTTCCTTCAGTGTGGCTTTAACCGGTTTGCCAGTCGATATGGCGGCGATGTCAATGGCTTTAACGCGAACAAAGTTGGGATAATAATAATTCGGAAATTCAACCTTCCCGGTAGTAAAGACAAAGTCTGGATTGGTATTTCTTCCAGGAACCAGCACCGCATTTCTATCCATGTACACAGATACGGCTGCATCCTGGCGCCCAAGAATATTCAGGGATTTCAGGACCACCGTGCGCAGGGCGATCGTTTGACCCTTTGAAGCCAGCAGCGGGCTATTGTCCAGCAAACTTTTATAATAATAACAATGGAAGCCCTGCTCACAAGGAGAGAAGGCTAAAGTTTTATAGCCATCAATCAAAACCTCTGGTATGCCAATGGCAGCCTCATAAACGGCTTTAATACCTACTGACACCAACAATACCCCATCCGTTCCTTCAATGGTGGCAATACCTTCTTTTACCTCGAAGGGAAAAGGTCCCTCGGAGCTGGTCACCTTGCGAAGATCATATTGCTGGACCTGCAACCCATTGGCTTTGGATTGCTTAATGATCTTATCCATCATGCCGGTATAAGCTGTCAAGGTAGTTGTCGCTGATGCAATTTTATCAGCATCACTCCCCATATCAACCAGTGAAAGGGCGCTTAAGGCTTCATTCATTTCAGGTAAGACGGAGATGAACTGTGCAATTTCTCTGAAGGCATCTGGAAATCCTGAAAGACCGTCTAGCTTAATAGTCGTCAGATTAAACTGAACGGCAAAGTGAAGTATATCCTGGGGATAGTGAAATGATTGGCTGTAGGAAAAAAGATAGTTCCAGTCCAGGAGTTCGGACAGGGGTGTATTACTTTGGTCATCCGACAATTGCCCGGATTGTTTGGTCATACCCGGCACCGTAGGGAACACGTTAAGGGGTAAAGGAACAGTTACGGGTTTATCCGAAAGAGGCCTTGGTGACAAAATAGAGCTGTCCTTACTGAAAAATTGTAACCAGGATGAAGCTTTATAATCTTTAATACCGGGTAGTTCTCCTATTTGGTGTTCAATGGCAGTAACGGAATAGGAAAGACTCAGATCAATCACCGATAACACTTCTCCCTTCTCTCCCTTAATCAATTGAGGTGCGGACATCAGGAACCTTACTCCTGCATGAGCGTCAGGCTTCAAGCTGATCTTAGGAGCGGTAAACTGGATATTCTGACCGGATTTGGCAGCAGTAGTACCTTCCTGTTGCGCAACTGTTCCATAGAGGAAAGCGGCGGTGTCCAGGTTATTATCGTACACAATGGCTGAAAATTGTAATCCAGACTGCACACTATAGGCATTGGACAATTTCACCAGCAATGCTTGCTTGAAATCTTCCCGGATATCGCTGGCATCATAAGTCGCCTGATCTTCAAAAACGGGCACCATCAGATCTTTCAGAATGTCTGCCAAAAGCTCTTTCTGATCGGTCAGCAGGTCAAAGAAATTCGTAGCATTTGGTTCGGCCGCTTTATTTCTGAAATCCACGATCTGAATACAGGTCGTGAATACAGGACTCAATAAATCATCAAAGCTCCCAAAAAGCTGGTTACACCAAAGGTTGATATCGACGTCGATAAAATCCTTTTTCACGGAATGGGCACAATCCAGCCCTCTTTGGGGATCAAGGGGGCATATATCTACCCCCGTTCTGGATATCAGCTGGTTGGCTACGGGGCGAGGCGCAAATAGTATGGGAGCCTCCTGTTTATTCACCTCAAAGCCTATAGAGGGCTTCAAAGAGCCATTATTTAACCTGACTACCCATAAGGTCGAATCAGCCAATACCTGAGCATCAAAACGGTCTACACCGCCTGCTATTTTCAATTCCTGGTCACCAGAGAACGCAGCTTCAAAATCTGCCACAAACCTGGTATAATTGTTTCCGCTATTTCCAGATAGCTCCGACAGGGCTACAATACTTGTACTGGCAAGGAGAATATCCGCACCCGCACTTCCTGCCAGATGTTTGCTGGTCCTTTCAAGGGTAAAGTCAAGGGTGAGTTTAAATACATCTTTGGACTCAATAGATTCCGGATCAATGCTGAAAGTAATTTCATGCTGTAAATCGGGAATCTCCCCTGTATTTTTCCCAAGTCCACGACTTTCCACAAATTTATAAATGGGCGCCACCCAAACCTGGATGAGATGCGTGGTTTGAGTCTTATCGAGTACAAAATCTTTGGAGGGAACGAGGCTGGTATTTACCAGCAGTTTTATACCGTTTTCATCATTGAGCTGATACCAAATCTGTTCATAGAGTAATTTATCGCCACCCGCTTTGGTCATGATGGTGGAAGTTGGGGCTATGGCTGGGCTGGTGGAGAAGCTGGCAGAACCAGCGTACTGTTTGGTTTTTTCTTTATTCTGAATATCCTTTACTTCAAGCGCAATGGGTATGTCCTGTGGAATGGAATTGACGACAATCTGCACAGACTTCCCGTCAGCGTCCAGGGTGATGACCGAAATCTGCATGTCCTCACTGAAACTGTAGTTAGCTGGATCTTTTGCAGAAGTTGCATCTAATTCATTGGTGAAAATGGCCGTGAGCGTATTGTCCGCCGTAACTTTTACGATCAGCAATCCGTCATAGGCAGACGCGTCAAAGTTTAATATCGTACTCAATACCGGTTGACCTATGGTTTTGTTCACCTTCCAATTCGAACTGACAGAAGGCCAACGACTCAAACCAATGAGGCTATCGTAGTATTTGATCAGGATAGGAAAGCAGTTTGGATTTTTACCGTCTTGCACGTTGTCCAGGGTAGTAAGCAATGAGTTTCCATAAATATCCTGCCAACTGTATCCTATCTGAAGGAGGCTTCCCAATCCCTGGTATGGGTTGTCTTCTGCAGAAGGCAAATCCGGGTCGGAGAGTTGCAGTAATTTTACCAGTTTTGTATAGGGTAATGAGTCAGTGTAATGCCATAAGTCGTCCGCTCCTAGTTGCTTAGGAAGCGCAAATTTCCTACTATCGGCCGAAGCATCTTCAGGGGTAGAGGGACAGATGGGCAAACTGATATTGCTCAGGCGAAAGAAAGCATTATCATTTACCCGATAACCAAGTAATGAGAAATTATTCCTGAGAAAGTGCAGGGCAAAATCCGGATCGGAAGGATTATCATTTACGGGCTGCGCTGCCTTGCGGATGGCCTTGACGGCCATATTACCCTGCTTAACCGTTGCCTGGGCGCTTAGGGGACCGCTGCTAAATCCTATGGGCTTACCAAATTCGAAGATACCCTGTATGTCTTTATTTTCAATTACAAGGCCGGAAATGGACAAGCCAAAATAATTTGCAATACTATCAAAGCTATTACCTCCATTATTAGTTCCCACCACTATGGCAAAGCCTGGCAGGTACATGGGGGTAAATATCGGAAGCGGATTTTCCCAGTAGGTGATTTGCGGGTTGGCGTCTCTAATGGCATCAGCACTTATCCCAAAGTAGGTGGCAATATCATTTAGCTTCCCTCCAGGGGCCTGATTTCTTACTTCATAGATACCGCCATGTATCGCCAGGATCACCCCTTTGCGCAGCGGAACCAGTTTGTTATTTTCTGCAATCTGGTCAATATCGGCAAAATAATCCCTGGCAATACCGGAGAGGCTGGTGCCAGCGTCTGCAGTTATCAGAAAGTTCTCCTTTAGTGTTTTAGCAAACAGGGTATGCGAAGAGAAATCAACGGCACTGGCCGTTGCCAGCACATTCATATAGCTGCAAACCTGGAATGTCTGGCTAATACTAAATAGCACTACCAATGAAAGTTGTGCATTACCCTGATCATCAAAAATGGCATCTGGCAAACCTGCCTTGCTTTCATCGTTGTAGTAATACAGGTAATAGCCACCCTGAGCGGTAATACTGGCCTCCCATAACAAACGGATAAATTCAGTTGGAGGAATAAGGTTCTTTTGACCTGCAGGCAATCCTGCATCCTCCAGAGAAGACGTCGGCGGGGCGGTAACGGTGGTCAGGTTTACCTGGGCCAATCCGATCGTCAGATGATCCTGATTATCCGTCTGGATGCCATTACCTTCGGTCTGTGGCTGCGCAAAGGCAATATGCAGGCTGCTGATCAGGCTTTCATTATCCCCAATCTGCCCCACCAGCCTCTCCAGCAGTAAAGTATTAAAACCATCAGCGCCTACCACTTCATAGGTAGTTTCCGTAGTCGGACTCCCAGGAACGGTAGGGATTTTTTTAATGGTAAAATCAACCTGGGTTCCCCAACCGTAATTGGCAAACGAACTGTACTTCATCTCCTGGGTTGCCTCATCATAAACACCCAACTCTATGCTCATGAACGGGTTGGTTTTATGAACGCTCAGGTCTGGCAGGTTAAGGAGCGAATCCGGTATCTTCCAAAGACGTAGGGACTGGGCCTCGCCCTGATACTGAAGGTAGGGCATAGGAACACCAGAGGGAGAGGCCCAATTAACGGCACTGTTGAACGTATAGGTATTCGATTCAATAGTAAATAGCTCCTGGCTTCCAAGGGAAGTTAAACCCACATCCAGGTAGTTTGCATTGGCAAAGGCGGTAAGCGCAAGCGCCTCTTTGTATTGCGTTGAATCCGGTGTAATGTGGATAGTCAGGGTAGGTTTCCCGTCAAAGCTGATCCATTTACAATCATTATTGGTGAATACGAGATCCGCACTATCGATGGCACTAAGTTTTGGCATAGGGAACTGTTGGCCTGATAAGGCATACAAACCTGCACTTTCCGGTAATCTGTAAACCTTCTGATCGACCGTTACCCACATACCCGGATATTTTGGCGTAAGCCCCTTGGTAGGCAATCGTAATCCAGCCATATAGTAGCGGGAGGTAAGCCCAGCCAGGTGTTGCAATCCCTGCGTATATTGAATTTCCTGGATCAGTTCAGCCACCCGGAACTGGGGGAGCTGTACGATGTTCAGGTCTGCCGATTCAGTGGTAGCAAAAAGGTCTTTTATCTTTGAATTGGAAGGGACATCCGACAAAAGTTCCAGGGTTACCCCGAAGCTGGTGCAGATGTCATTTAAGTTGTCTTTTTCCTTTGTGTTATAATTAAAATCCGGCACTTGGAGTGTCGCGGCCGGTATCAACAGACCCTTGATGGTTAATATATTACTCTTGTCCAGCAGCTCACTGGCACTAACCTTCAATTCCTTTGCGATATTGTCGATCGTCTGCCCGGGGAGTGTTGGATAATCCTGTTTCCCGGGATAAGTGATTTTCTTATCCGCCTTTAAAAGACCGGACGTTTCCAGATTTTTCAGGGCGAGACCTTTGGCCGTCAACCCCCCACCATACACTGGTATCCCTGCGATGGTCTCAAAACTATCATCCGTTTGAATAACATATGTTGACCCTGTAATCGTCAGGCCCTTGTTGGGCCTTAAGCCATGACTCTTATTATCCGAAAAAAGTTTCTCCAGGTTATAGGTTAGTCCCCCGCTCAAACCACCGGTATTGTTTACCCAATCTATGATATCCTGCGCATCCTGATTAATTTGAATCTGGTACACATAATTCTTGAGTGAACCCACAGCCATTTGGAGCATCTGCTTAGCCAACAACGCGAAGTAGTCTGAGAAGACAATGGTTCCTATGGATGGACCATCCGCGTCATCCAGGCTAAAGCTACTCGCTGGCCGTGCCCCTGCATGTTCAGACAATTCATCAAAGTAAATGCGTAAGGCAGCCAGATAATCGCTGGAACTGCTGTTATAGGCTGCATAAGTATAGGACAAAGGTTCCGGAGCGGTAGACTGCTTCAATGAAAAGCCTACAGATGGTATAATCGGGAAATAAGTAGCATCGGCATCAACGCCGTCTTTTTCTTCAGCAGGGCCTTTTACCTTCAGGAGAAACTGCGTTTCCATAAAGGTATTGATGGCTGATTCCGGAATATGTATAAACTGGGCCGCATCGCTTAAATAAGCCAGTGCGTTCTCCAACTGAACCCTCGTAACTATTAGATTATCCACCTCCTCTTTGGTAACCGGATGGGCCTGAAAAGCGGCAACCACCCATCTGAATACTTGCTTGGACAGCTTCTCAAATGAGGTGTCAGCTGCAGGATCAACAGCCTTCAGTTTGCAGCTGACCTGGTCATCCTGGGGCGCTTTTACAGAAGCGATCATCATCACAGCGACCCCGCAGGCTTTCTGTCCAACCAAGGTCGGCACCAGCTCATTTTCATCCATGGCCGCCGTGAGACCCAATATCAGATGCGCCTCTAAGTCAACAGGCGTGGCGGCAGGCTGTAAATTGTTCCAGTTCAATACCACAGCGGTCCTCATCAGTCTATGCTGTAGTAGCTGGGCGGTAAGTATTCCCCTTTCCAACCTTCTGTGCTGAGCCAGGGATAGACGCTCTGTTCCGTCTGACCAGGGGGCTGTTCCCCCTATGGCTGGAAGGGTTAAGTGGTGTTCGATGGTTAAAGAGAAACTGAAGCTGATGGTAATGAATACTATTTTAATACTGGCAGAAGCCCTCACGCTCGCCCTCATGTTTAATTCTATCGGCTCATAAGGAGCAAAGTAGAACTGGGCAATGACACTGATTTCTATATTTACACTGGCTTTGATGATGGCAAAGTCCACCGTGCCGTATAATTTGCCAATGATGCCCACTGTTCCGCGGATAGAAAAATAGTAGTCCGTTTCAATGCGGTCCTTTTGTCCACCCGCTGCTGGCAGATACGGGTTCCATTTGGCAATAACCCCTTCAATGATTGTAACAACCGTCAGGCTGAATCCAGCGCTCAGGATACCGATGTTGAAATCGTATCCAAGGCCAATCTGGAAACCTACGCCAAAAGCAACGACCGGATTAAATATACCTTTTTTAGAGGCTGGAACTTTGGTCGTGGTGGCGCTGGACAGTCTGGCAAAATACAATCCTATGGAACCCATCACAGGAATAGGTATGGGCACATAAATGAGGGTCTGTAGGGTGAAGGAACGGGAGAAATTGGCGTTCCAGGGAAATCCCAGGTCCACCTGGAAATCCCCATTGGTATATACCTGTATGCCGAATACAGGAAGAACCATATTGAATTGCCCTAACCTGATATAACGCATGACATCAGGCAAGGTGATCTCTGACTGGTATACGCCTACGGACTGGCTGATCTGCCGGTACATGATCTCAAATTGCAGTCCTTTAAAAACCTTGGCGGCATCTCCGTTCAAGGCTATACGAAGCCCGTATAGGTTAGGATCAGAGAATACAATCTGTAGGTTAAAAACATAGTCTGCTGGATTTGCGGCAGGCTGCATGAATGAAGACGTATCCTTGCTTATACGTAGTAAGCCCATATCCAAGCCGACCAGCCATCCGTTGTTAGGATTGAGCTTGACTGGAGGAATTTTACCCGGTTCTGGATCAGGTAAATCCTTCATGATTTTAATCGCCTGCGAAACACTCGTGGCACTGGACAACCCCTTAACATCTACGTGTTGCCCCATAGCCAGCATCCGCAGGTCCAGGTATTTGTTTCCCTGTGCGGGAGGCGCTGGAGTGGTTTCAGGTTTGGTAGCGTCCCAGCCAAGCGGTTTGGATGGATCCTCCTGCCACAGGAAGGTACCCAGCAACTCCACTTTTACCCCGTTATCGGCTGGGTCAGGCTGATTGGATTGATAGCTAAGACTGATACCTGTTATGGTAGCAATATTAATCCCCAGTATCCCAATTTCTATGGGAGACAAATTGAGCAGAAAGCTCACCTGTTTGTCGGTAAAATTATAAGTAAGCTGGAGGTTATTGAGCGCAATGGAATCCAATATATTCCAGGGCGCCCCCAGGCTGTATTTACTACCAGTTGCCCAACCTACCATGGTTTCCACCATGCTTCCAATGGTCGTAGACTTGGTGAAACTAAGGGTGGCTACCTGACACTTTTTCTTATTAACTTCCTTCTCCTCAATTTTTCCAATCAGGCTTCCCCACTGAATGCCATAGGCCTTATAGGTCGGGTTATAATTATAAAAGATAGTCAGCTCAATTCCGCACCAGCTTAACTCGGCCTTGATCTCTCCATACGGGCCAGCCGTAGCATCCTGCGCTACAAGGCTAATCGGAAGCCGGGTATACTCTATGAAATCCAGATATTGTTGATCTTCATTTTTATAGCCAAACTTTGCGGTAATCGTGCTCGAAAAGGAGTCTCCTAACGGTGTATTCCAAACCTTGACTTTGCCGCTGATTTCATATTCCCTGGCAGCATCCTTACCTTCTCCCTCACCCGGAGATTGGATGGAAAAAGCAATTTCGCTGACATCCACATCTGGCACACCGTCTGTCCATGATGACGAAACATATTTTTGAAGGATCAATTTAGCCTTTATTGGATTTTCACCCTGCTGGCCTTTAAAAAGCCATCCATTTCCCTTACCCAAATACGCTGCTGAAAGTAAAAACTGGATTTCCTCGGGTTCGTCCATAAATAAGGCAAAGGTTCCACTTAGAGTACCTGTAGTCTCCTCTCCCAACGCATCTATATTTACCCCCAGGTCTTTAATGCCGAAGGTCACATTATTGAGTGTCAGGTTCCAGCTGGGCGTATCCAGTTCCGCAGTCAAGGCGTAGGTCGTTTTGGCTCCGTTCTGCCCTGGAAGGATCTGCATGGAAAAAGAGGAGAGGTTTGCCCCCAAATCTAATGTCACCTTATCCGACAAGAAAAAGGTAAGTAAATCGCCTACCGGGATGGGTGCACTGTCCTTGGCCAATGCCGTAGATATAACCCAACCTGGATAGGATATTTCCGCTTCAATCGTACCAGGCCCGATCTTGAAGCTACTGCTGCCCACCCAGGCCACCTGACGGGTGGTCGTAGGCTCGGTGACAAATATCTGTATGGATAGCTTTTCCAGGGAAAGTTTACCGAATAAGGGCCAGGGTTTGGTGGTTTCTAAAGCAAGGTTAAACGCACTTATGGTGCTTTGAGTCATATCATAACCTATCTGGATCTGCTGAAGGCTTAAATCGGCCGCCACATTAAGGGGAGGCGGAAGTGTTGAGAGGAAGGAAATGCCTCCAAACAATTGAAAGACCGAATTGATGCTGGGTTTAAAGGCATCAAGATTTCCGGTAAATACCAGCAGATCATCGGTCTGTGGATATTCCACGGAGAAATGAACGGGATGTTGATCTATCACCAGGTCACAACCAATAGTACCATGTATGTAGTTACCCGATTCACTCACCGTAACGGAGGCCTGGAAATCCTTGAGTTCAAACCAGGGAACCTGGTTAAATTGAAAATCCGGTCCCTTGAGACCGACCTGAGTCATTAACGCTTCATTCTCTATCGTGAAGGTAAAATCCACCTCCAGGCCAATATTGTCTAAGCCCGAAGCGCTTCCTTTCACCGTAATCTTATCGTAGGGATCCGGGAAATCAATATGAACCGGTTTACCAGGAGTTCCTATTTCAAACAGGGATCCCGACATGATGGCTTTCATGAATTGGAGCAACACCCCCGTATCGATGGCGCCGGGGATCAGGTTCAGCGTTCCTTCTTTTGTATTGTCCAGTAACTTCTGATGGAGTCCCTGAAGTTTCCCTTCACCAAGGCGGAAGCCTTCCGCCAGTAAGTTTGCACTGTTCAAGGAATAAATGAGCGCCAGCAGCAGCCTATCATTTGTTTCATCATGATAGAAACCGGACATTCTTTTGAAATAGATATTATAGGGATGAAATTCATATTTCCGGAGATCCTGCATGAAGTCACATAAAATAACCGGAGCAACTGTATTATCCGGCCTGCTATCCTTTTTCATGATGGCAGAATACGTTCCATTCCACTGAAAATCCATCGTATGAATGCATGAGGCAATGGCTGTTAGCTCCGTGGTCACCAGGTTGCTGAAATCCTCTGTATCCCGGCTCTTCAGGGCCAGCGGATAGGAAGGCGTCTTCCTTTTCCCTATTTTCAGATAAGGTTTATCCAGGTTCAGCGCCAATGATAAGGTCCCCTGCCCCTCAAAAACGTAAGGCAAGGTGGCGTCCGCTATCATCAGGTTAAATACATCCGGAGGCAAACCCGGCATACAGGACACCACGATGGTACCAGTTGGGAATTTTTCAATGATTTCCTTGAACGAGCTAAGTTCCGGCGTCTTCAGGGTGATCAGCTTGTAGTTATTTGCCCGCCTGTAGTATATCTTCATGAATGACAGCCATGCTTCTTCTGTCAAGGGAGTCATCAAAGCTATGACCACTGTCTTCTTCTCTTGCGAAGCTGCCATGAAATTATAGCAGCCTATGGCCAGATTGGCTAAGATATCCGAGGGTTTACCAATACAGGTAGTAAGCCTGTCCGGAGTCTGTCCGGAAACGGCCATATCACTGATGCCATAAATAGGCATCAGGTCAAATTTCTTCCCGCCCATTTGCCCATCAATATACCGGGCTATCTTTATGGATTCTGCTGAGTCAGGCAAAGACTGGATGAACTGATCCCAAACCCTGGTCTCCACTTTGGGAGGAGACATATAGTAGGACCTGCTGGAAAAATTAGCCCCCAGCTTATCATAAAATTTAATGCGTGTTGCTCCCATCAACAAATAATCGTCAGCACTCCAACCGAAAGGTTGTAAAACTATGAAAAAGGGGACATTCAGCGCGGCAGTCAAGGGTTTTAATTCATCCACTCCCCCTGTGATCCCGAAGCTGGCTGAGACAGGAGGTGGGTTATCCTTATCATATATAAAAAATGTAATAGGAACTCCGTCTAAAGAATAAATGTTTCCAGGATGGTTTGGATCAAAGCCTGGAATCAACACCTTCATCCTTTCAATACTGGAATGGCCTTGATCAATTTCATAATAGAACTCAATCAAATTAGTTTTATTCAGCCCCAATTCAATTAATCTCCTAACCATCAATACGGTAGTGGCCTGGTGTCCGAAGGCTGCACTGCTAGCGACAAATACCCGCAAGGTGGTGCCTTTATCAGAAAGTCTTTTTAAGAGCTTTCTCAGGGTGTCCCTGGTGAGGTGCTCATTATTATCGCTGGCAGACCTGCTGAGCTTTATGATTAAATCGAAAATAGGCATGTGAGGATAACTTTAATGGAGTATTATTTATCGTTCTTATACATGGCATACCAGCCAAGCGCGCTTTTATCCCTGGAAGCATTGGGATCGCCAAACAAATAAAACAAGGTATTCCCGCTGGGAGGAAGCTTTAGCAATCCCAGGAACTTGAGCGCAATCTCCGTGAACATCAACATAAAAGTTTTGGGATCATTCTCTCCGACCTGGGTAAGCCGGATTTGTCCAATGGATAACGATAGGACGGTTTGAAGACTAAGCAATTTCCCTCCGCCTCCACTTCCAGGTAATGCAATACCAATGCCCGCATTGTATCGTTCTCCCTTACTGTCCGGAGACCAGGAGCAAAGCAGATAGGAATTAAGCCCAATATTCCCCGCCAACGCACCTGGAGTTCCCATATTTAATTTGAAGCGTATGCCATACCATCCTTGCGAACCGGGACCAGGTAAGGGCATATCCGAAATGACATCCAGAAAACCATTATCCTTAGGGCTTTTCCCTTCCGGCGCTATCAGGAGGTTCTCCAGTCCCAGCTGCAATTGGGCATATATGCTGGCACTTCGTAGACTACTCACGTTAGGTGATGGATTGAACCGAATTTCTCCTGCGGAAAAACTTAGGTTACTTTTTCCTGGTGTGCTGCTGGAAAAAGTCATCGAAATACCCAGGTTGGAAAAATTCAACCCTTTACGCAGTAGATCCTTTCCTTCTTCGTTTCCAAACGAAAACAGATCATATCCCCGCCCTTCAGGTGTCTTAAGTATATTATAGTCTATAAATCCATCGAGCGCGAACCAACTTACCTGCTGCGCTGCCCCGGGTGAGGATTTGCTGGATAACACGGCGCCGGTGATTTCTATTTTGTTGATGATATTATTATCCACGTAAAAAGCATCATCGTTTTTACTTAAGAGACTGTAGACAGGTCTTCCCTGGCTAATTTGAAGACTGCCGGTAAGCAGCACATTCTTATATAAGTTAGCTGGATCGTAAACTTTGGTGACACTTGAGCCAAACAAAGTATTGAGTGTAAGCTGGGCGTAACTCTCAAAGCCCTTTACCGTTGTATTCTCAAACAATATTTTCAGCGCCAGCAGTTTGAAATCATAGTCGCTGCTATTGCCAGGTGGTATTGCCTGTATAGGAGTTGTATCTATAAATCCAGGATCCAGGTAATATACCAGTCCAAAAAACGAAGAGGGTTTTGTCAGCTGAGGAACCCCACTGGTACTTAGTTCTACAGGGCTTACTTCAATACCCAGGTGGTGTGCGTTAAACGCAGATGGGTTGGATACACCTGCTACAATGCCAGACAGGTTATTGGGCAAGCCTGTAAGGTCCACACGCAGAAACAATATACCCGTCCAGTTCTCACTGATGGCAATCGTCTTGAATTTATCAAAATAGTCGCTGGTCTGTTCATAAGCATTCTTAAAATAAGTCTGTAACCAGTTGGAAAGGATCACCAATTGAGAAGGTTCAGGCGCGTCAGCCGTTTGGGGAATAGAGAAATCTGCCGCCTGACTCCACTTCTTCGGATTGGCAATTAAGCAATTGGAGACATTATCCGGGTCATACAATTTGCCTTTGCGCCCTTTAAAGATCATCAGATTGCGATAATCACCGTAAGTCTGTTTCGTGCCGGTATTGACGCTCAGTTTCCAGTCATCAATCGTTACTGAATTGGCAAATCCGGACAAATACGTAGCATTGCTCACTACCAAAAAGACCTCACTCGATTGCATGGCTGTAATCACCTGCTCAGTGGGGTTGTTAAAAGCAATTTCCTCACTTCCATTTTTACCCAACAGAAATTGATTCCATTCAATGGCGCTGCCCTCAGCATTTTGTGTCGTCTTAGCTAATAGACCACTGGGCGTGGTAGCATAATGAACTTCTATCCCTGCTTGGCCGCCCTTAATCAAATGTGCATGCGTTGTGGATTGACGGGTGATCGCCATACGCCGCTGTGGCGCCAGCACGATTTCTTCCAATGCGGTAATATCGGACTTTGCCATATCTCTCGGAGAAAGGTCTTCCGTCAAGCCAGCATATGGGAAGAGGGGAAAAAACGTAGCCTTATCCGCCGTGAAGGAGAACGCCAGATCAGTAGGGTTTAATATGCCCAACTTAATGACTGCTTCCTGCCCTTTTGCATACAAAGAAGCACCCGTGGGTTGTGCTACATAGGGAATAGCCTGACCAGAAGTCGCGTATATGGTTGCCCATGAGGTTAAATAGTCTCCTGAAAACGGAGAGGCCAGTGAATCACTCGGGGCACCTACCGGAGAAGCAAGGTCAAAAGGAAAGCTTTTTATGCAGGCCGGTTGACCAGACTGAAACCGGATAATAAGTGAACTATCAGCGCCACCTGCACTTCCCATCTTGAAAAATTCGGTACCCGATAACCCACCGCCTATATTGGGCGTATTCCCTTCAGCCACCATCTGGAAGTCCCCGTCCGGGGCCATATAGTATGGGAGGTCATATCCATCTGGTAAAGCGCAGAGCACAAAAGAAGCTGGCTGATCAGTATTGGTGAGGGGAAGTAGTTTAATCTGGCTTCCAAACACGGACATGTAATTGGTCTTTAGCGCAAGGCTGCTTCCTGATACGATCTCGATCTGATTGTAGGGTGGATCTTCTATCTTGGAAATCCGGTAAGCAAATCCAGCATAGGTAAATCGCGTTCTTTTGGGATTAAAAGGATCCAACGGATCAAAGCTCATATGAAATCCCGTATACACGACCTCTGGCTCTTTCTGCTGTGCAGCCGCAAATATGGGATAGTAACAACCCTGGTAGGTATCTGGCGTATCTGGCTTTGAAATAAAGGAATAAAAGCCCCTGTCCGGAACACCTGCTGCCTGCTGCCTGTTCTCATTTTGGGCAATATCAGCCTGGATACAACCCCTCAGGACTCCGGTAAACGGAATGAATACATTCTTGTTTTCTATGGGCGCAGATGTTTCCGGGGTTGGCGCATAAGTGACGTATAGGCCCAGAAAATTACCCTCATTACTCAAAGCTGGCAATACCGGACTTACATCAGCAAGAAGAATAGCAGCACCCAATATGTCTACTGTAAAGTGGGAGGATAATACTACCCCTTTGTCTTGTTGGCTTTTTATGGACAGCAATTGAAAGGTGGCTTCTTCCAAAGCAGAAGACAACGTCACCCAGGCAAGCGAAGTATGTCCCAGGCTACCGGCCGGAAAGTTCTTTTGCAAAGATTGGATCAAAGCGCTCAATCCTTGTTCCGGTGGTGCTTTTTTTAGGTTTATAAACAGGCCTATGAATTTCGACCAGGCATCCTCATAGCTGATGGACGCAGGTTGAGTGCCCGTATCGGGTAAATAGAATCCAAAAAAATTCAGGCCATCTCCTGCTTCAGAAGAAATATAAAGTGACGTTTGCTGATAGCGGTCGAATTGATTCATACTATCCAATTTTGAAAGCCACTATTTTATCTTCAGCCCAGGCACCACCTCCAAATTGATATAAAGACTGGTAAAAATTGTAACTACCGTTTACGGTTTGTCCAGCCATATACCAGTATGTTTTAGGTCCTCCGGTTGTATTATGGATGATAACTGTGCCAGTAAGCACCGTGTAGACAGCTCCCGTCATCAGGCATCCTGATGCTATTCCTGTTGCATCCTTAGAGGGCGTTATACCTCCTTTTACATCGGAGAACGAAGACCGTAACCAGCAAATGCCGGTAGACGTTCCGTAGGTACTCATCAACATGGTTACCAATACAGCATGTCTACCCGGAGCAAGGGTTATAGAACTGCCCGTCGCCACAAAATTTGGGGTTGAGCCGATACTTACCGGACCCGCAATCGTACCTATGGCAGCTCCTCCTCCTATGCCCCCGGGACCCGTGGCACCAATAGGGCCGGTAGCGCCTGTTACACCCGGATTACCTCCAGGACCCGTAGCGCCCGTTGAACCTGTGATGCCCCCAGGACCCGTAGCGCCCGTTGAACCCGTGGTGCCCCCTGGACCCGTAGCACCCGTTGAACCCGTGGTGCCACCTGGACCGGTAGCACCCGTTGAACCTGTGGTGCCACCTGGACCGGTAGCGCCCGTTGAACCTG